>JBILRK010000562.1:0-2701 GCA_044372705.1 Saprospira sp.
GAAGGCATTTTCACTGTTTCTAAAATAAAGCTCAGATAGGGCTGGGTTGTTTTGAACAGTAGTAGAAATAGCCTGTCCAAATGGATAAAATCGGATACTGTCAATTGTAAAATTGGCATTTGAGCCATAGTTATTAATAATCCAGTAATTGTTCAAACCATTGAAATTGGCCGTAGGCATACTGTCGGGCTGCAGATATATCTGCGTAAGTACAATTTCCCCATTGGGCACTGTGCTGCCAAAATCGATGTCGATTCCGGCATTGGCAAAGCTGTAATTATTTGATGAAATGATTGTTGCGATTTGGCTTCTTCCTGTTCCTACAGGTGCTGTAGATGGAATTAAGACAGCGCCATTGGCGAGGTTTGCATGCTTAATGCCTGCATTATCGGTTATTTTTGAATTCAGATTTTCATTAAACTGATAATAGGCGAGGAGATCTCCGTTATTTGCCTGCGTTTCTTTGGTAAGATGTCTAAGGCCTCGAACCTCTGCATCTGTCAATGCACGATTCCAAATACAGACTTCGTCGATTTCTCCTTTGAAATTTCGGTCGGTCCAGCCTCTGTAATTTCCGATTTTGAAACTGGTTATTGCAGTAGGATTGATGTTGCGCGTATGCGTGGCTGCAACTCCATTAACAAATAGTTTAACATATGATGAATCTGCAATCATGACTACATGCGACCATTCATTGACTGGAACAACCAGATTGCTGTTCCACCACCATTGCCCACCGGGCCAATGATAGCCAAGCGTGTTATTGCCACCCCGGAAATTGAAACCGGCAGCATCGGTGCCATCATTCATCACAATTGCGGTATAGTCATTCTGAATGCCCTCGGGTTTTACCCAAGCGGATATGGTCAATTCTTCTGTGAATAAGTCAAAACTTTCGGTCTGTGCATAATCGTCCGAATCATTGCATCGCATGGCCATTCCGGGAATGCTGTCGGGTGTGCAGGCATTGATAACCCTGACCATATTCGGAATAGTTTTGCTGTTGCTGCGTCCATTCGCATCTGTGACATTCAAAGTAACTGAGTAGGAACCGGCAGCGCCAAAGACAACTTTTGGATTTCTTGCTGTTGTGCTGCTGATAAACTGCGGAGCAGGGCTGATTGTCCATGACCAGCTGCCTGCACCATGTTCCATAATGGAGTAACAGTCGAACTGTACGCTGTCTTTTGCGCAATAAATGGTATCTGACTTTGTAATGGGCTGTGCCAGCGGGCGAACATCTGCTGCCATATCGGCTTCCCAGATGCCTCGACCATAAGTAGCGAGACGAATTTTGGCATCTCTGAAAAAGGGCTGCGTTTCATTGGTATTGATGATGAATGGTAAGCCTGTGTTCATGCTTTGCCAATCTGCAAGTTGTGCATTCCAATAATAAATGCCATAATAGGTGGCAATGTAAATGATGTCATTTCCAATAGATGGTTGAAAAATCAAGTCTCTGATTTCTTGCCCATTGAGCGTAATTGTGCTCATATTTTGCCAGGTTAGTCCGCCGTCACTTGTTCGGTACACTTTCTGTCCGCTATTTCCATAGGTATTACCAACCCAAAGCTCATCGGCATTGGCGGGATTGATGGCCAATTGTAGTTCGCGGCGATAAGTGGTGGGCAGGTCGGGCAGTTTGCTCCAGTTTAGGCCTCCATCTGTAGTTTTATAAATTTCACCCTTCGTTGAATTGCTGTTTGCATTGTTGAAAACCGATACATAAATGACATTGGGATTGCTGCGCGACTGTTCAATTTCCATAGTGGTGGCATTGGTACCAAAGTTCCTAAGCGACCTGAAATTAACACCGCCATCGGTCGATTTCCAAAACTGACTGCCCTGCCCAAGGTAGATAACGTCGGCATAGCGGCAGTCGAAAACCAGTTCGCTTCTTCTCAGGGTATAACCCTCGTTTGGATAAAGCGAAAGTGCCGGCATATAGTTTACCGGGTCGTTCAAATTGAGCGGCAATAGGGGAGAGGCGCCCAAGTCGGAAAAGTGGGTAAGCCTGTTCTGTAGTGGATTCACATAACCAGTTCCCTGCTCGGCTGCACCCAAAAAGAGTGACTGCCCCAATCCGTAATTAGGCATAAACAAGGCTGCATCGCCATTGTGATAGCGACCACCAACCAAAATATCTTCATTCCATCCCGAACCAAGTCGCCAATAATCGGAACCTGCAATGCCTCGTTTTTTCGATTGAAAACTAGCAAGTTCATTGGTCGAAAGGTCGAGACCGCCATCGGTAGCAATCCAGATTTCATTGCCATTGACATCAATATCCTGATGATCGGCATGTGGATGTGGGTCGATTTGCTGAAAGGTTCTGCCAGAGTCGGAACTTGTCCAAAAGAAAATGGCGCCAACCCATATTTTGGCCGGATTGATGTCGGAAACCTCGAGGTCGAAATTATAAAATCCCTGATGATAACCGTCGGAATAGCCCACCATATAAGGATTGGCTGTAGTATATGGTCCTCCGATAAAACCGGAAGGGTTTGTCCAGTTTTCGCCCTGATTATCGCTGCGGTAGAGGCCAATCCAGCCATTATCGCCTGTTTTGCTGTTGCCGATGAGTGCCACATAAACCATATCGGGCGCTGCGGGACTAATGGCAATTTTACCTCCAATAGCCGATGCCTGCGTAAAATTCTGAGGCGTATAATAGCCGTTGTTTTTCAAATTCCAGCTTAAG
>JBILRK010000499.1:0-2701 GCA_044372705.1 Saprospira sp.
AAGTATCGAGGGAACTTATAGTGTTGAAGTGTTTGACTTTACAGGTAGAAGACTACTGGCAACGACAAAAGATTTTGGTATTACCGAATTGAATATCGAAGGTCTTGGTGCAGGTACTTATCTTGTACGTGTTAGCACAGGCAATCAAAGCTATACAGAGAAATTGGTTAAGTTCTAAGAACTAGCTTTTCAGATATTTAAAAATGGCAATCACCACATCGGAGATTGCCATTTTTAATTTGAATAAGTAATTGATTAAAAATAATACCTATTTTCCGAAAATCACGCTAAGCAGTATTATGATGAAATGTTTCGGTGATATCATTTGCAAATCTGTTATTTTCTGAAGGAAAATGATCAGTATCGAAGATCTGCGTCAATCAGTATTTGCCGCTTAATCTGTGTTTTTAAAATAAAAATTTAAAACACGGATTTAAATATGATAATACTGATCCGCACTGATTTTGATGCTCAAAATACTGACATTTTACTTCGTAAAATGCTGATTATCCCTCCAAACCCCGATTGGCAATCATATCATTATTTATGAACGATCACTTAACTTAAATCACTGCAAGTACTCATAAAAATAAGTCTTTGTTTTGAAGTATAAAAAAGGGGCTGTGGTTTAAAACCGCAGCCCCTTCGCTATTTTTAGATGATAAGCATTGCATCACCATAACTGTAAAAACGATATTTTTCTTTGATTGCCTCTTCATAAGCCTGCATCACCAAATCAAAACCGCCAAAGGCGCAAATCATGATGATGAGACTTGATTTTGGTAAGTGAAAGTTCGTCACCATTGAATTTGCAATAGAAAAATCATATGGCGGGTAAATAAATTTATTGGTCCAACCTTCTGCCGGTTTTAACATATTTTGAGCAGAAACAGATGATTCCAATGCTCTCATTGATGTGGTGCCAATCGCACAGCGACGTGCACCTTTTACGATTGATGCATTTACCAGTTCACAGGCTTCTTCAGAAATGTAGAAATATTCTGCATCCATTTTGTGCTTGGAAAGATCTTCAACCTCAATATTTCTGAAGGTACCTAAACCAACATGAAGTGTTACTTCGGCAAATTCTACACCCTTAATCTGCATGCGTTTGATAAGTTCACGACTAAGGTGAAGACCGGCTGTAGGAGCAGCAACTGCACCTATTTCTTTTGCATAAACAGTTTGATAGCGATCTTTGTCGAGAATCTCGCTGTCGCGTTTGATATATTTAGGAAGTGGTGTATGTCCTAATATGGAAAGATTGTTTCTGAACTCTTCATCTGTGCCGTCAAAAAGGAATCTGATTGTGCGACCACGAGATGTAGTGTTGTCAACAACTTCTGCTACCAAAATTTCATTATCTTGTTCGTCGTTGAAATACAATTTGTTGCCTACACGTATTTTACGGGCAGGATCTACCAAAACATCCCAAAGTCTTTGTTGGCCATTCAGTTCTCTAAGCAGAAAAACTTCAATTTTGGCACCGGTTTTTTCTTTTTGACCATACATTCTGGCGGGAAAAACCATGGTATTGTTTACAACAAAGGTATCGCCATCGTCAAAGAAATTGATAATATCCTTGAAAATGTGGTGCGAAATAGTACCTTTTTGGCGGTCAACAACCATAAGACGGGACTCATCACGATTTTCAGTCGGATATTGAGCAATAAGTTCTTTTGGTAATTCGAAATTAAATTGTGATAGTTTCATAGTCGTTACGGCTCCTTATGATTAAATTTGTTAAAAATATATTGCATGTTATGCCCGTTATTTAAGGAGCGCAAAGATAATACAAAATATTTAAAAATTTACGAAACAGAAGTCTTTTATTCTTACAGATTTATCTAGATGGGTAGAATGGATACAATCAACACTCATTTGAAGAAAATATAAATAATACACAATGCTTAAATTGTTTATTTATAGGTTATTGGTTTTTGTTATCAGTTTTTTTATCTTAATAAAAACAGCTGGGCTTTTCGATATTTATTCTACGAATGAACAATCCAGAGATTTAAATAGTATTGAGTGTAGTCAAAAAACTGATTCTATCGATTTGCTTTTTTTAGGAAGTTCTTATACATATTCTGCTATAAATCCTGTTTATTTTGATAGTCTTGGACTTAAATCATATAATCTTGGAATCTCCGGAACCGGTATCTACTTTACTGAACTTATTTTGAATGATTACTTCCGTTCAAAAAAATACAAACCTAAATACATTGTACTGGATATTTCTCATTTTAGTTTTTGCGATAAAAGTGATGATTTTTTATCCTATCCATTGCATCGTTATCTGAACAGCCCTTTTACACATGAGGCACTACTTATCAAATATCCACACTACACGCCTCATTATCTTCAGTTTTTGGCCAAAAGCAGTAGAAAGGGTTTAAGTTCATTCTTTTCAAAAAATTATACAGCAGAAGATTCAACTTGTATAAACCGTGGTTTTTTTAGCGATTTCACTGTTGCAGATGCCGAAACATTGAGAAAGGATAGCGTAAAAATGCAATTCTTAGCTGAAGCGAAATTTGATGAAAGAAAATTACAAACATTACTAAGCTTAACGGAGTCATATCAAAAAAAAGGATGTTTGATTTATTGGTACCTGGCACCAACACAAAATTTACCAAGATACTTTAGCGCAGAGTATCGCCATGAATTCGACAATGCCATTATCAAAATCAGGCGCAAT
>JBILRK010000498.1:0-2701 GCA_044372705.1 Saprospira sp.
GCGATGAGCATAAATACAATATTCAGATAAGCTTCTTTCTGCCAGTATTCAGGATTTTTGTAGCTAAATAACTCGGTTGTGTATTGATTTTCGTTGAGCTGTGTAAAAATATTATAGGGATGCAGCCACATTTCGGGTCCACGTGGATTGATAACTATTGCAAACAGCGCAGCAATGGATGCCCAAGTGAGATTCATCGGTTTTTCAACATTGCCTCGCCAGTAGTATTCAATCCAATTACCTGCTAAAAAGGCCACGATGAGGACCATACCTGTACCAAAACCCTCATGTAGGTTCGCCCAAAGCATCATAAGCGGAACAAGGGCAAAAATCCATTTAGTATCTCTTTTGTGATACCATAAGACAAAAAGGAAAAGAAAATCGGCAGTAAAAAGATGGCTTATCATTTCGGGCCTTCCTATCAGACGGAAATCCATACTGATAAGCGCCAAAATACCCGTAAAAACAAGGGCTGCCATGTATGCGCCTCCTTTTTGAATTTGCTGTTTATCGGCAAGTTTTGAGCTGGTTTTACCCATTAGCAGCATAATGTCAAAAGTCACAAGTCCCTGCAGTACAAAAATAATTTCGGGCCCTGCAAGATTTTTAAGGATGGAAATCAGTACTTCGAAAAGCCATTTTACATTAATCCAATTAGTGCCCTCCATGGTATATGAAAAGGGATCGGAATAGGTAGGCTTCATGTTGGCGAGCATCCAGTCGCCTGTTTTATACATCCACCACAGGTCGGGTTCGCGAACCGATTTCAGACAAAGCACAAAAGCAATTGCCAAAAGTATGTACCAGTTGACTCGGTTAAGCATTTTCATACTCAAGTGAATAAGTTTTAATAAATTTTGTTTTACCCGCTTTTCCCCGACAATATAGCACTTTGCAGAAAAATTTAAAATTATTTTTAGGTAAAAACCACTGCTAAAGGTATTGTATTTGAGCCGCGCAGAATACTAAGACAAAGAATTAAAATACTTTAATTTATAATTTCATATTGTTTTTCCTCATTAGCAATGTTATTTGTTGCCTCTAAAATTTCGAAAACATCATCACTTATTGCTTTTGCAATTTGGCCTGTGGGCAGGTCGTTCTCATCTTCACCAAAAGGCTCCTCAATTTCGGCTGCCATCATTTCCAAACCCATAAAGGCAAAGAACACCAGCATCACAAATGGTATGGCCATATAGCCAAACATGGGAACCATTGTTACAGGTAATAAAAAGCAATAAATGAGAACATACATTTTAATAAAAATCTCGTAGGAAAAAGGAATTGGTGTTTTTTTGATGCGTTCACAGGCGCCCAAAATATCCAATAATGCCTGAGTATGTGGCTTGAAATTCAAGAGGTCGAAATCGCTGATACGCCCATTTTTACGGCATTCAACCAAGAGTTGATGAATCTGTGAGGATATTTCATTCGGAATATTTTTTTTCGACTGAAGTATTATTAATTGCTCTTCTGTCAATTCTATTAAGACTTTGGGGTCGGCTTTTTTGCGAAGATGATCTTTTAACGAGGTGCAAAAATTACTAATTAGCACTGCCATCCTATGTCTTGTTAACTTGTCATCTTTTGGTAAAAAACTATGCGTTTGTACGGCAAGATTTCGGCAATTATTCACAAGACTCCCCAGTAGTTTTCTACCTTCCCACCAACGGTCATAAGCTGAATTTGTTCGAAAAACCAATAAAATGCTCAGTACTATCCCCAAAAAAGAAAAAATTGCCCCAAGGTTTTCCGGCATATCATAAATTATGTAAAAATAAGTTAAAACAAAGGCAAAGGCTGCAGTGAATAGTCCAATGCCAATAACAGCGAATGTCAGGCGCAGCATAACCTTACTTTTCGCCCAATAATAGAGGCCGCCAAAAAAGTTTTTATTGGGTTCGTAAATAATCATTCGTAATTTTATTTAAATAAATGTACATACATTTTATGTTATAATATATTAATTTTATCTTTGTTCTGCAATGTTATTTTGAACAAAAAATAAAACAGTTTTGTTACTTAACACAATTTATATTCAATTATTAACAAATCAAAAAAAGTTAAAACAGTATTATGAAAAATCTTATTAAAAGTCTCATGTTCCTTGCTGTTGTAGGATTCTTAGCTTCTTGTAGCCAGGCACCTGCCGGAGAAGAAGCAAAAACTGGCGAAACCAAAGAAGTTGCTAAAACAGACGAAGCAAAAGCTTTAAATGTTGACCTTGCGGCAAGCAAAATCGAGTGGGAAGGTTCAAAGGTAACAGGCAAACACAACGGTACAATCAATCTAAAATCAGGTTCTTTACAAGTAAAAGGTAATGAGCTCGTTGGAGGTTCTTTTGTTATCGATATGAACAGTATTGCAGTAACTGACCTCAAAGATAAAGGAAAAGCTGACCTTGAAGGCCACCTCAAAACGGGAGATTTCTTCGAAACTGAGAAGTTTCCTGAAGGTAAGTTCGAAATTACTGGCGTAAAAGCACAAGCTGGCGAAGGTACAACTCACATCATATCTGGTAACCTTTCACTTAAAGACAAAAGCCTTGGAATTGAAATTCCTGCCAATGTTAAAATTGAAAATGGTACAGTTACAGCTTCTGCCCCTCAGTTTACTGTAGATCGTACAAAATTCGGTATCACTTACACAGGTATGAAAGACAACCTTATCAATAACATGATGGGTATCAAATTAGAACTTT
>JBILRK010000500.1:0-2696 GCA_044372705.1 Saprospira sp.
GTATCAAGTATTAAGTATCAAGTATTAAGTATTAAATAATTTGTTAGGTAAAAATATAATAAAAATTTTGTAATTATGTTTCAAGTCCTGCTACCTGATACCTGATACTATGTACTAAGAATAACGCTCCAGCTCCATTTCAGCTTCCTCCCACTCTTCCATAGCCAGCTCCAGTTCTTTTTTGTTTGATTCGTAATCTTTTAACGCTTTATTGTACTCGGCTGTTCCAAATTTTTCGGTAACACCCATGATTACTTCCAATTTGGATTGTTCTTCTTCGATGCGTTTGATTTTCTTTTCAGCATTTTGAATATTCTTCCTGATGCGTTTGACCTGTTCCTGATTTTCATCCGAATTGGAATCGGGCTTCGCATGATGCTCTTTATTAACCAGCATGTTGTTGAGGGCTGATTTACCCAAACTCACATCGCGCAGCGAACCATATTGACGTTTTTCGAGGAAGTACTGTAAGTCACCCAGGTAATTAACCAGTCTTTTATTGGTAAATTCAATCACCTTGTCTGTCATACCATCAAGAAAATCACGGTCGTGCGAAACAACAATAAGCGTTCCGTCAAATTCAAACAGTGCCTGTTTCAGAATTGCCTTCGAGAGCATATCCAAGTGATTGGTAGGTTCGTCCATTACAAGCAGATTGATTGGGTGCAGCAGCATACATGCCATTGCAAGGCGGGCACGCTCTCCACCCGACAGGACCGAAACTTTCTTGTCAACATCTTCTCCGCGAAAAAGAAAGGACCCCAGAATATTACGCAGTTTTGGTCTTAGCTCGAAGGGGGAGTTTTTCTCCATAGTTTCGAGCACTGTAATCTTTGGATCGAGCGCCTCTGCCTGATTCTGAGCATAATAGCCCAAAAAGACATTGTGCCCAAGTTCAACAATACCGTTCGAAGGCTGGATATCGCCTACAATCAATTTAATGAGTGTAGATTTACCCTCTCCGTTTTTACCCATAAAAGCGATACGCTCGCCTCTGATTACCTGAAAATCAATATTATCCAAAATAGTACTGTCTCCATACTTTTTTGTCATTTCTTTGACATTCACTGCTACTTCACCAGAGCGAGGAGAAGGCGGAAACTCGAAACGCATACGACTGCTGTCGGTAGTTTCCATTTCGATTCGCTCCATACGATCCAGCTCCTTAATGAGTGACTGTGCCATTTTGGCTTTGCTGGCTTTTGCTCTGAATTTATCAACAAGTGCTTCTTTTCGGGCAATTTCTTTCTGCTGACTGTCGAAACTGCTTTGCAGCTGAGCCTGACGTTCGGCACGTAGTTCGAGATATTTTGAATAATTGGCCTTGTAATCGTGTACCTTGCCCAATTCAATCTCAATGGTACGTTTAGTTACATTATCCAAAAAGGTTTTATCGTGCGATATTACAACTACCGCTCCCTCATAGGGCTGTAAAAAGTTTTCAAGCCAGATGATAGATTCAATATCCAGGTGATTGGTAGGCTCATCGAGCAACAATAATTTTGGACGTTTCAAAAGCATTTTGGCCAATTCTATCCTCATTTGCCATCCTCCAGAGAACTCTGTTGTCTGTCTGCCGAAATCTGTAACTTTAAAACCAAGTCCCATCAGAATTTTCTCGCATTCTACTCGCATGGCATCTCCACCAATGTCGGCAAGTTTATCGTTCAGCTCGGTCATTTCATGAATAAGATCCATGTATCCATCACTTTCATAATCAGTGCGCTCCGAAAGCTCTGCCTCTACTTCTGCCAATCTCTTTTCTGCTTCCAATACCTCATCAAAGGCCGACATTGCTTCTTCCAATACCGTTTTGCCCTTGGGCAAAAACATATCCTGATGCAAAAAGCCAATGGTTGTGTTGCTCGGATAGGCAATATTACCCTCGGTAGGAGTTGACTGCCCCGAGATAATTTTTAGTAGTGTCGATTTACCCGCGCCATTTCTACCCGTAAGACCGATTCTGTCTTTTTCCTGAATGGTAAATGAAACACGGTCGAGGACTCTGCGATCGCCGTACTGAACATAAATATTGTTAATATTGATCATGGCCTGTTTTGGTTTTCCGCAAAAGTACAAAATAATCGACAGAATTTCAAATTAAGCCTCAATTCCTTAAAATTACGCTTATCAATTTAATGTAATGAGTCGAGTGAACGAAGCTTGTATTTAGCCTTTATTCAATAAGTTTTTATGAATATTTTTGACATCAGACTTGCAAAATGATTTTTTTTCCTAAATTCGCAAAGTACTGTAGTAATAATGACCCTAATAGAACATCTGACATTGTATGAATAACGAAAAAATAGGCTTGGAACTAAGTGTAGAAGAAGTTAACCTTATTCTGAAAGCATTAGGAAATATGCCTTTTAATCAGGTTTATGAGCTCATTGGCATCATTCATCAGCAAGCAAACAGTCAGTTGTTTGGTATAGATTCAAAAGAAGTCGCTAACGAACTTCAATTCAAAAATGAATAATTAACAAAAAACAGTACAAACGTTTTCGAAACCCGCCTCCCTGAACTCCTATGGCCAACAAACCGCTGCAAATACATAAAGAAACTCCAACGCACAAGAGTATGGATTTTTTCTTCCTCAAAGAGGAAGGTATAAAACTCGTTCAACAGTTGGCAGGCCAAATTTGGACAGATTATAATCCACACGACCCGGGTGTTACCATTTTGGAACAACTCTG
>JBILRK010000501.1:0-2693 GCA_044372705.1 Saprospira sp.
TTGCGAAATTATTCAAAAAGCATCTAAAGTTACTTTTACCTACAATCCGCTGTATAATTTTTTTATAAAATACGGCTGGTATTTAATTGTAGCTTTTTATGCGATTTCTGCACTGGTTTTAATTACAGTAATTTTCAAATTGCTCGCTTTGATTTATCTGGTCAGGAAGTCAAGGCTCAGCCTGACGAACCACCTTGGTTTTAAATTTTATCTTTTATATCCCTTTTTGAATAAACAGCTTCCTTTGAGTGCTTTCAGCCTTTCGAAGAACTATGTTATTTGGTCTCCAATACTGAATTCTTTGAAAGAAAATGAAAAGGAGATTGTCATCGCGCATGAGGTATCCCACCTCCACAATAAAGACAGCTGGTATTTGCTGTTTCTGGAGTTTTTGAAGACCTTATTATGGATTAGCCCTGCCTATTTTTGGTTCATTAGGGAATTCAGAAAACAACAGGAATTTATTGCCGATGAAAGCGCTTCAAAATTTGCCGGGAGCAAAAGGCAGTATGCCGGACTCTTACTGAGTATGAAAGAATGGCAGTTTAATAGCAAAAATGCTTATGCCTTTAGTTCTCTACTTTCGGGGTCAATATTCAAAAAAAGAATACTAAGACTTGTAAAACAAAGTAATAACGGGCTAAAACCATTGAATTTCTTTTTTGGAACGGTCTCCCTTATTGTATTATTGTGGCTATCTGCCTACACAGTTCTTCCCCTCATACAGAGCGAGGAACTAAAGTTAAAACAATATGAAATTTTGGCCGAAAGCCACAATGGCTAATATAAAATTAGACTAATAGCCAAAAAATAGTAAGATTTATTTAAACTCTATAGGTTCCTGTTTTGTATAAGACAAGAACTTGTAATATATTTGCGAAACTCCAAACAAACGGTAATTTACTACTGATTTGCTAAAGTATTTCAAAATTAGTGACTAGCATAAACACAGATTCGATTTTAAAACGTTTATGTTAAGTTACTAAGTAAATTAAATGTCAATATGAAAAAATATTCAGAATTACTTTTTTCTGTGTTATTGCTTTTCCTGGTCATTAATATTGCCGGGGCTCAAATCCAACAGACTACCAATTCCACAACGGATCCTGTAACAGGAGTTCGAGTGACTACAATGGTGAAGCCACTGCCAACATTGCTTGAACAAGTTCGAGATTTTGAAATAAAACTAGCCAAAGCAGAAAGCGATCAAAAACTGGTCGCTAATGGTACGGTTGATAAGTATAAGTTAGTATTGATTCAACTCAGAAAGGATTTGGAAAATGAAAACCTCGAGCGAAAAAGATTGGAGTCGCTCGAAAAGAAATAATTACAACAAACAAATAGGATTGCATGAAATCTCTTACCATAAACCTGTTCTTAGCATTTATTTTTTGCCTGCTTTCACTGAATCAGCTTTCAGCACAGGGAGCTACCTGTCAGACAGCAGATCCATTTTGCTCAAATTCGGGAACTACTTTTCCTGCGGGTACCAATCAACCTGCTGCGCCTCTTGGGAATAATTATGACTGTTTGGGAACACAGCCAAATCCCGCCTGGTACTACTTGCAGATTAACCAATCTGGAAATCTGATAATCGACCTTTCTAATTCCAATACCGTAGATATAGATTTTATAATTTATGGTCCATTTACTTCCCTAGCTACAGCACAGGCACAGTGTGGAGGTTTGGGCAATGGCGGTGCAAGTGGCAATGTGATTGATTGCAGTTATTCTGCTTCGGCATTTGAAACAGTAGACATTTTAGGCGCAACAAGCGGTCAGGTTTACTTGCTCTTGATTACCAATTTCTCCAATCAGCCTACCAATATTACGGCTAATCAAACAGGAGGAACAGGATCTACCAACTGTAGTATTTTATTGCCCTGTGCTACGCCAGGTTTTAATAATATTACAACACCTACGCCTTATGGTTGTAATAGTCCTGTAGTAAACCTTACTGCAAATCCTTACACAGCTTCTCCCGGTGACTTATCCATCACGCCTGGTTTCTATTTTCAAATAAATACCGATGCATTTTCAGCTACTCAGAATACCTTGACTGTTTTTGGCGGACCGAATGCTACTGGACCTATTATTGCATATTGGGGACCAACAAATACTGGTGGTAACTATCAGGGACCTTTGCCTAATAGTGCTCAGTTTATCGGAGTGGTAGAGTACCTAAATCCCGGCACATCTTATTCCATGCAATGGTGCGATTCGGGTAATAGCGGTACTTTTCAGAATGAAATCCGCCAATCTGGTTCCAATACGCTAATTTCAAATACCCCATTGGCCGGTTCATCTGCCTGTGTTACAAGAAATTTGGGTACGCCAACAGGTGTAGGGGTGTTCAGCGGACCCGGCGTAGTGAATAATGGCAATGGTACCGGTACTTTCAATCCCGCGCTTGCTGGTGCAGGTGTTCATACAATTGAGTACATATGGAACAGTACCGATGGTTGTCTGGATTCAACAGAACAGACGGTAGTGGTATGTTGCGATACAGGTTACACCATTATCAATCCCCAGCCCGATACTGTATGTCAGGGCAGTTCTACTGTGCTGAATGCTGATTTGCCTGGCGGTAATAGCCCCAGAACAATAGTGTCAAATGCAACCACTCAAAACTTACCTGCTAATGGTTACATAAGATCTTCGGTTACTGTGTCTAACGTTGCGCCACTGATTTT
>JBILRK010000502.1:0-2686 GCA_044372705.1 Saprospira sp.
AGCGTCAATTTCGGCCTGATAAGCATTTTTCGACTGGCCCAACATCGTAGCTGCATTCAGCTTCTGACGGTATGGACCTGCAAGCAGCTCGGCAGCTTTAAGAAATACTGCAGCTCTGTGTTCCCAAGAGGTGTTTTCCCAGGCCTCACGCGCAGACAAAGCTGCATCGATGGCCATTTTTACATGCGATTCATTTCCTTTATGGTAATAACCCAAAACATGCTTTATTTCATGTGGCGGATGGATAGCTACTTTATTTTCACTGCGAATTTCCTTGCCGCCAATAATCATAGGAATATCTATTTCGCTTGCTTTAAAAGCAGCCAATTGTGCTTTCAGTGCTTTGCGCTCGGGACTTCCCTTGGCATAACTCAGTACCGGCTCATTTTTAGGTTCGGGTACTCTGAAGAATGCATTTGCCATAATTAAATTTTGGTTGAATTGGTGATGAATAGTTGGCAAATATAGCTTAATTTTTTATTATTAAGGTTTTGGGTATCTTAAAAATTTATAGATGGTTCATGGACTTTCATTTCAAGCTTTAATTAAGATTATTGCTCATTCTGAAGAAAAAAATATATTTTTGTGTTGGACAAATTTCTTTACAATTATGAAATTTTTAAAATACCTCAGCTTTCTGCTGATGCTTTTTGCCGGTACTAATAATTTTGCTCAAAGCCTTCCAGGGAATAGACCCTCTGGGCTTTTTTCTCTTGGAATACGCAATACGGTCAGTACCTTTGGTCATAATGAATGGTCAAATACTGGTATAGGTGCCGGTGGTGCTTTTCGTCTACAATTCAGCAAATACATCAACACTGAATGGTTTTTCGATTTTTTGCATTCCGATATTCAAAAAAGGGCAAGTAGAGACGATTATCATATCGGTTGGTCAGTAATGTATTATCCACTTGCCGGAAATGATGATTTTTCGAAGTTGATGAAGCCTTTCATTTTAGCCGGACATTGTTTCGATTATACAAGGGTTTCAGATAATGCAAATCTACAGAACAGCGCATCTCGCTGGAGTGGAGCTGTACAAGCAGGAATAGGAACACATTTCAATATAAATCCAAGGTTCGATTTTTCAATTTTAGCTCAGTATATGATTCATCTGGGTTCTGATGTTGATGCACATTTACATGGGAATATGGTACATATCGAAACGCATAAGGGTGGAGCTTTAGAAGGGCACTTACTTTTTACAATTGGAGCTTACTATAAGATTGTTGATTGCTGGTAAAATCTGAGTAATTACTGATTGTTTGTTGATTTTACAAATACAAATTATTTAAATTTAAGACATGAAAAGGCTATTGTTTTTAATCTGTTTATTTCTAATTAGCATAATCGACCTTTGGGCGCAGGAAGATAAGGTTCTAAGTAAAGATGGCATGCTTAGAGCAACAGCAGGAATTGAACCTGGCATACTCTTAAATTCAGGTCAATTGACTACTTACATCAGTGGACTACTCGAGTATCATTTGCAGGAAAGAGTATCTGTAAGGGGAGATGTTTCTATGTATTTTAATCTGAATAATAGTTCATTGCTTGATAATCATGGACTATATTTTGGCGCATTATACCATTTTACTGACAAGGCGCTAATTGATCCCTACATAGGGCTTCAACCAGGTGTTCATTTGTCGAGATTTAGATATACAGACGATTTGGGTACTAGCGATTATCGTTCAAATTTTCGCGTTTTACCTGTAGCCTCTATAGTTGGTGGATTAAATTGCTATGTGAGCAGGTTTTTTAATTTTTACATTTCATCAAGAGCGGTTTTTGGTACATTTTCGGGAGGAGGAGCGCCACTTTCAATGCCTTTGCATGAACTGAGGATAAATTTTGGATTGGGTTTTAACCTAAGTTTGAAAAAAAAGTAGGTACTTTCACTTAAAATCTACCTTTAAATACGCTATTTTAATTGCATCTCTGCCTATAAAATCTTATATTCGCTGAATAAAGTGTATATCCATGGAATTCGCTGAAAAATATATTAATCCCCTTACCGATTTTGGTTTTAAAAAGCTCTTTGGTGAAGAAGTCAATAAAGATTTGCTAATTGACTTCCTCAACGAACTATTGCCCGAAAAACACAAAATAAAATCACTAACCTATCAGCAAAACGAGCATCTGCCCGCTGCTGAATTTGATCGTAGAGCAATTTTTGACCTTTATTGTGAAAGCGAATTGGGGGAGAAATTTATTGTAGAAGTGCAGCGTGCCAAACAGAATTTTTTCAAGGACAGAAGTGTTTATTATGCTTCTTTTCCCATTCAGCAACAAGCTGTCAAAGGAAGTAATTGGGATTTTAAACTGTCCGCCGTTTATACAATCGGTATTCTCGACTTTATTTTCGAAGAGGACAAGGATGACTTTGATTACATACACCGTGTACAACTTAAAAACCAAAGAAATAAGGTTTTTTACGATAAGCTGACTTTTATCTACATAGAACTACCAAAATTTGAAAAAACGCTCGAAACCCTTGAGACAAAAATGGAAAAATGGCTCTATGTTTTCAGGCATTTGGCAAAGCTACAAAACAGGCCTGTATCACTTCAAGAAAAGATATATGAAAAACTTTTTGCCGCTGCCGAAATTGCCAAATACTCGAGAGAAGAAAGAGAGCAATACGAGGAAAGTTTAAAGTATTATCGCGATATAAAAAATGTCATTG
>JBILRK010000503.1:0-2685 GCA_044372705.1 Saprospira sp.
AAATCAGTGTAATTTTCTATTGCCTCTATCAAGTGACGATAAATATATTTTACAATAGATTCTGTCCCAAGACCTATTGCACCTACAGCTGTTGCTGCAGTTCCATCTTGGGCCAAGCTAAGAAAAGATTCACGCCAAATTTCAACCTCAATATCGTTTTGTGTATGATGTTCAATCCCCATAGCGGTCTGAAAACGTCTGAAGAGCTTGGGATGAGGGATGCCCTGTACCCATTCTTCTTTGATGCCAATCTGCGCAATAGCATCTATATCTTCTTGGTGCAGTGTTCCGCTTTCTTCAGCAAGGTTCTCAAGTAGTTGTTCCCGATGTACCGGATTTTCAAGCTTTGATATTACTGCGGTTAAATACCTTGGAAACCAGGAACTGTATGCACCATACTGCGCAGCAAAGTCCTTCAGTACCAGGTTCATATTGGAAAATTCTCCATTTTTTAAAGCCAATAGATAAGGATGATTGACAGCTCTGTGGCCAAGGGCTTCATCAATTAGATTTTGCATGATTATTTCGATCTTGGTTACAGGTATTTTCGGGGGAACTAACTTAGTAACAAATAGCTATTCATAATGTTAAGCTAAGCGGGGCCAAAAATAAAATAATCTTGATAATTGGCAAAAAAAAGAGGGCAGCGCCCTCTGAGATTTATTTTTTTGTCAATTTAAATTTTTTGGATGTTGAACCATCCTTACAATCAAATTGGTTTAAAATCAACTCATTAGCTGGGACATCAAAATCGTAGTTGCATGCCTCGGTCTGAATCTGATACCAACCCGACGTGTCGGCCCCTGTTGCTCTTTGGTTTACCATGAACCATTCGCCAGTAGCATTATATTTTTTTCCGCTAACATTGTTTGTCAACACTATATTGCTCATTGCAAATCCATTATTTGATATTGAAAATTTCAGTGTGATGTCATTATTGGAATAAGTGTAGTTGCCATTTGCTAGTTGGGCAAAAGAAAGCCTGCTGCAAAGCATTAGTGTTATGGCAAAAAATAGTTTTTTCATTTTAGAGTATTTTTTTAAGTTTTTGGATTTTGCAAATATATAAAATATATCTTTTATAACTATGCAAAAAACAGATTTTAAGACTCCCTTTTTCTTTTCCACCTTTTGTGCGACCAAAGCCAGAATTCTGGTGCTTCCCTAATTTGCTTTTCTATTTCTTCGGTAAAAATACGGCTAATTTCTTCCTGGGAATAGTCTATGGGATTCTCTATTAGTAGCCGCGCACTCACAAGGTAAAAGCCTCTTTTTTTCTTTTCAGTTTTGATGAGATAAATCGGCAGATTATATTTCTGAGCATATTTTGCAGGGCCATGCAGAACTGCAGTTTCTTTGCCAAAAAATTCAATCCAATGACAATCTTTTACATTGCTTGGACTTTGGTCCGAAATCATAATATACATTGGACGTTGTTCATAATATTTTTCAAAATATTCCGATGTCTCACTTATAGGTGCCATGATTGTTCCTTTGTCCTTCCTGCTATTTCGGATATAGTCATTGATAAGCGGATTTTTTATGGGTTTGTAAAAAACCATTGCAATTGGATCTATCTGAAGGCCACAACCGAGCGCACCATATTCCCAATTGTTTTGATGGCTTCCTACAAAGAGACTGGAAGAACCCTTACTATAAGGAATATTCGGCGCTTCAGGCGTAGTGATTTTATATCTCTTTATGGTTTCTTTATCAGATAAATTTATTGCCTTAATTCCCTCCATGAAAATATCGGCCAGATGTCTGTAAAATTTTTTTTCAAGGATAATTCTATCTTTTTCCTTCCAATCAGGATAGGCTATTTTTATATTTTCTCTGACCGTTTTTCGACGATATTTTATTAAATAATAGAGCAGATAATAAAGAAGGTCGGCAATGAGGTAAATAACCCAAAAGGGTATCAGATAGAAAATAGCAATAAATATTCTGAAGCCAAGGTAACTTAAGTAAGTCATATTGTATCTTAGTTATCCATGAGAGCAATTGACAGCATCAGTGTTTCCAAACGCTGTTTGATGGCAGATCCTGAGCAGTTATAATTGTTTACAATGACAGAGAAGGCAACATTTCTTTTGCTTTTTGTCGTAATATAGCCGGTGTAACTGCGCACCCTGCTCATTGAGCCACCTTTGCCGCGCAAATTGTTTTCGAGTAAACTGCCTTTGCCTAAATTTTTGAATGTTCCGGTTTTGCCGCTTATGGCCAACAGGTTTTTGAAATCGGGAAAGCTTTTGCTGTCTACATACATTTTACGCATGATTTCTGACATAATTTTAGCGCTTACGCCATTCCTGGCCGAGAGGCCGCTGCCATCTTCCATATAAAGTCCTCCCGTTTCAATTCCCCGACTGCGCCAAAATTCCAGGATGGCGGCAATGCCTGCGTCTAAACTTCCATCATTTTTCAATTTTTTACCAATGGCCTTCACATAGGATTCACAGTATAAATTTCTGCTGTTCTCATTGGTATGTTTCAACAGTTCTGAAAGTGCAGGAGAATAATGTGTATGAATTTTTTTTCTCGAAGCAGTGGCTTTAAGGTTCCTTTGCGATTCTGCCTTTCCACTAATTTTTAAGCCGTTTTTTTCTAAACTGATAAAAAGCCAATCGGCAGTAAATAGCTCAGGGTCTGTAATGGCGCCCATGATACTAAAAACACTATTTC
>JBILRK010000504.1:0-2676 GCA_044372705.1 Saprospira sp.
GTTTTAAATTTTTATTTTAAAAACACAGATTAAGCGGCAAATACTTATTGACACAGATCTTCGATACTGATCATTTTCCTTCAGAAAATAACAGATTTGCAAATGATATCACCGAAACATTTCATCATAATACTGCTTAGCGTGATTTTTCGGGAAATAGGTATTATTATTTTTGGTCAATTAATTAACTACAACTACAAAACCTTGATAAACAATTATATCTCACCCCTACGGGGCTTTTTCTCATTTAATCCATTTATTTCTAAGAACATCTGACTCCTAATGGAGCCATTTTTGCCCCATCAGGACAAAATGTTCTCAGTGTCAGAGGCATTCGCAAATTTTAAGTCCCGCCTGGATTTCAAATTCTTTATACAATTGATATTCAGCAACAAAAAAAACACATAGAAATTAACACCAACTGACACAAAAAGGGTATTTTCGGTAAGCATTGAACTAAAAATAATTGTAAAAAACAATAAGTTCCAAATTGATCTATAGGCACTTTTATAGCATAGCGGGAAAAATAGAAAAAACAACAAAGACAGTAATCCCAAAATACCACAAGCCGCATAAAAAGAAATAAACTGATTGTGCGGTTGCATGGGGCCCAGTTCGGGATACAATTCTTTATAGGCCTTTTCCTGCTCGCTGTACAAATCGCCTGCCCCTACACCAATCCATGGACTTTGTGCGGCAACTTTCAATGCAAGTTTGTAAGAGATAAGTCTTTGCGTATCGGATAAATTTGAAATTTTTCCACTTTGGTATTGTTCCCAATTGTATCGCATCAGGTAAAATTTCTGACGGATTCCGGGAACAAAATAAAATGCCAAAACAGGCATTATTGCCAATGATAGCAAAAGCCCTAGTCCCAAAATTAGCTTTTTACGTACAATGATACTATGAATAACTATGATTGCAATACCAATGTAAAAAGCCAACAGTCCGCTTCTGACGGATAAGACATGTAGCATGACCATTAGAAACATACCCAGGAAGAGTTGCAGGTATTTTTCAAACTTTGGGAATATGAAATAAAAACCCTCAAAAAATAATTTAAAGGCAGCAAAAACAGACAATGCCAGTAGCAAACTAAAACGAATATGATCCTCTTGAGGAGTTGGCAGGGTTTTGCTTACAGAAAGCTGTTGCTGATAAAATTCAAAGTTTGTAAGATAAATCCAAAGCACCCAAATAAGGGCAAGCGACATGAGGAATACCATGTAATATAAAATACTGTTGACAAATTTTCTTTCGATAAGCGGCAACAGCCCAAAGGCAAGGGGAAGCAATATTAGCGGGAGCATCACTTGTATCAGCCCCCAAAATTGTATGCTGTTTTCCGAATAAATTCCGCTTAAAAATACCGTAAAAAAAATGCCGACAGGTGCAAGCATTGCCGGGTTGCTGATAAGTTTTCTGAAATCCCTCTTGTAATTATTACTAAATAGTGCCGTTGACAGGAGCAGAATAATGCCAATACTGATCATAAATTTGGATAATACCAAACCCGTAACCAAGATTAAAGAGGAAAATAGCGCTAATTTTTCACGCATTGGCTTGCTATATATCAGATTTCAAAACGTAGATATTTGATTGTTAAACCCTTGCTTAGGTGCATTTGCTCATAAAAGGTTTTAATGCTCCATTCGGGCGAATCTGTTTTAAGGTGCACAAGTCCGCCTGCTTTGAGAATTTCGCGATATCGTGGCAGAAAATAGGGCGAAGTGAGTCTTTTTCTGGCCTTAGTCAATTGTGGGTCGGCAAAGGTGATCCAGATTTCGGAGACTTCTCCTTTTTCAAAATATTGTGTAATAAAATCGATTTGACTTCTGATGAAGGCTACATTATTCAACCCATCGCGTTGCGCTTCAGTAGCACCTTTCCAGAGGCGATTTCCTTTCAGGTCCATACCGATAAAATTACGTTCGGGATACATACGGGCCAAACCAACTGCATATTCGCCTTTTCCGCAGGCTAGTTCTATGATTATTGGGTTGTTGTTACCGAAATATTCATTCCAGTGTCCCTTCATGGCCTTGGTTTCTCCATTTGAAGCTATGAGATTGGGCGAATGTACCTCATGACTTTGAAAAACATTGGGCAGGGTACCTATTTCGATAAATTTTTCCTGTTTACCTTTTTTACTCATTTTTCAATAACTTTAAATTTCACTGCAAAAATAGAAAAAATCCGAAGAGCATAAAGCCTTCGGATTTTAAGTTTATTTTCCAATTAGCGTAAAGCTCATAATTATTTGGGCTGCATCAATTTTTCATAGACCCTGTCGGTATGGGTAGATTTGAAAGCAGGGCCTTTCATTTGGGCTGAAATATAAATTGCTTTCAAGTTGAGCTGCTTTTCATTGCCTTCACGCATAGATATCTGACGGTAATTGATGGCAGCTTTCAAGCTTTTCTGCATCTGCTCCACTTCTTCTTTATTGGCTTCGCGATCGGCGTTTTTCTCGAAAAATTTATCAGCAAGCTGTTCTGCCAGCGTTTTCTTTTTAGCTTTTACAAGAAGTGCAAATTTTGCAAATTCTTTATTTTGATTATCCAAGGCTTTTTTTGCCGAAGCAAATTTTTCCTGAAGTTTAGGATCGGCAGAATCAAAGGCATCGTTATAGGACATGTAGGCTTTATGCAGCTCTCGAACAGCAATCAGGTCTTT
>JBILRK010000505.1:0-2670 GCA_044372705.1 Saprospira sp.
TACCAGGTGCGAGCGTAAGTTCATCCCAGCCTTTTGAAAAGCCGCTTGAGCCATTTATGTCCTGTGGTTCTAAAAATTTACGTTCGTTTTGTACACTGTACTTTTCAGATATAATTTTTGAGCCTTGTGGATCAAAACGGTAAATCAGATCTAAATAATATGGTTTAATCATACCCAGATTTAAACCGCCATTGTAAGCAAAAGCAATAGCAACGGGACTTTTCTCAGTTTTTTCTGAAATATAAAAACGTTGGCCAGCAGCTACTTTTAGGGTATAAAAATTATTTTGTTTGCCATAAATGTACGACCTGCTCGAATTTCCACCAACTGCTCTGCGCTCGGCATTTAACTTTTTCTCTTTTGGACTTTTTAGTTCTGAAAACTCTAGCTGAAAAGTGAGGTTTTTTTGGTCATTTTGTATGATTGAATAAAATCCGGTCAACTGAAAGCCTCTTGTATGCATACCACCACCCAAAAGAAACTCACTTTTGAAAGGGGCTTGAGCATGTACTGATATGACAGCGCAAAATGTTAAAATAAGTATAGAAATAATGGCACGCATCTTCGGATTTTTTTAAGAACTAAACTCAAAAGTCCAACTATAGAACGCTTTTCAAGTAAATCTGTTTGAATTTTTTACAAATATTACTTTCTTTGCTAATTCAACACAAATATAATTGACAAAGCGGTTATTTTTGATTATTTTTGCATAAAAAGGGTTTTAAACTTAGAAAAAGAATAAAAATCATATTTTTATTGATTGCGCTTTGTGGTCTAACAGTTAATATACAGCTTTAATTACCAACAATAAATGCCGAAAAATAATACAGCTGAGAGAAGTAGAAGAACAGCAGGCAAGCAGCTTTCCATCAATTTTAGTATTAAAGATGAACGTTTTCCAAAACTAATTGGGTTGCTTTGTTTATTAATTTCACTCTACTTTTTCATCGCATTTACTTCACATCTTTTCACTTGGTGGGAAGATCAACCAGGGGCTAAATGGTCCATGTTGTTCAGTGACCAATACGAAATGACCAACTGGCTTGGCAGATTGGGAGCAATTGTTTCTAATCAGTTTGTTTCAGAAGGTTTTGGCATTTCAACATATCTTATTATTCCAGCAACACTGTTTACTGGTATTTACCTGATAAAAGGCATAAGCCTTTCCATACTATTGCCATTTTACAGAAAATTGGCAATTTTATTACTTTGCAGTTCTGTATTTTTTGCCTTTATCTTTCAACAATCTACCTTTCACTGGGGAGGCGCATTTGGCAAATATATTTTTATAGGACTAAACTCTTTTGTAGGCACAGCAGGCATCATAGTTATTTTGCTCTTTTCTCTGTTAGGCGTTTTAGTATGGAACAGAAATCCTGATTTTAATGATTGGAGTTTTGATAAAATCACAGAATCCCTCAAGCCGGCTTCAATTTGGCAAAGCTTGAAGTCATTTATCAGCGGATGGGCTGCCTTCAGTCCGGCAGTACAAAAAGAAAAGGCTCACAATGCTGATTCAAAAGATAAAAAAGATAAATCTGACAAGGAGACAGGTACTGAAAAGCAAATTGAAGAAAATGAAGCTGAAAATGAGCCCAAAGTAGATGAAGGCAAAACCGTTAAAACACTCAGACCAAGACAAAAAGATCCTGTATCAAAAGATTTTGTTATAATTTATCCTAAAGACGAGGAAGAAGATTCAGAAAATGAGGCTATTAAAGAAAATAAGCAATTACAGCTTGAATTAAAAAATCCAAATACGGAAAAATCAGAAGAGACATCGGACAATGAAAAAGAAGCTGTCGAAAACACAGATGAAAAAGAAACTCCGCTTACTATAATTACCGATGGAAACGATGAGAATTTTGATGATTTGAAATTCACCGAAGAGAATGAGGACCATTTAGAACCTTACGACCCTACGCTTGAATTACCAAGGTATCAATCACCACCGCTAGACTTACTCGAAACCTATCAGAACGACAAACCGCTGGTAGATGAAGCTGAACTCGAAGCCAAAAAAGATCAGATTATCGAGACGCTGATGAATTATAAAATCGAGATTGTTGACATTAAAGCCACTGTTGGTCCAACTGTAACACTCTATGAAATTATTCCGGCTCCTGGGGTTAGAATTTCGAAAATTAAAAATCTTGAAGATGATATTGCGCTAAGCCTTGCGGCCTTAGGTATCAGGATTATTGCCCCAATACCTGGAAAAGGCACCATTGGTATCGAAGTTCCTAATAAAAACAAACAGATCGTTTCGTTGCGCGAAGTTTTAGCTTCACCTAAGTTTACCAATGCCAAAATGGATTTGCCTATTGTGTTGGGTAAAACCATTTCAAATGAAGTATTCGTTGCAGACCTTGCCAAAATGCCTCACCTTTTGATTGCGGGTGCTACAGGCCAGGGTAAATCAGTTGGTATCAATACGGTAATTATGAGTTTGCTTTACAAAAAGCACCCTTCACAAATCAAACTCATTCTTATTGACCCTAAAAAGGTTGAACTTTCACCTTACAACGAAATTGCATCTCATTTTCTTGCTTTCTTGCCAGATGAAGAAGAGGCCATAGTCACAGAAACGGGAAAAGTTGTACAAACCCTCTATTCTCTGACTTTAGAGATGGACAACAGGTACAATCTGCTTAAAAAAGCAGGCGTAAG
>JBILRK010000023.1:0-10338 GCA_044372705.1 Saprospira sp.
TTGAAGAGACTTTTCAATTAGAGATGAACTTTGTGGACAAGCTCTGCATTTTCGCAGAAAAGTATATTGATTTTCTAATCCAAAATCCATACCTGCCTCTTTTTGTGCTAAATAGCATTAATAAAAATCCAGATTTTAGTAAAAATTTGCCATTGAAAATGCCGCAACTATTGTTGCAAAACTATTTAGAGGATATCGATAAGGGTATTTGTAAAATGCACAATCCAGCACAGATATTAGTAACTGTACTTGGTATCTGCGCCTTCCCATTTCTTGCTAAACCTATGATGACCCTGTTATTGGGAGCAAGTGATGACGAATTTTTTGAACTAATGCATCAGCGAAAAGAAGAGGCAAAAATTCAAATTAGAATATTATTTGAAGTATAAAGTTTATTTAAAAATTAAGCAATCAATTCACTTAAAGGTTTATGCGATTATTTATTTTAATATTATTGATTCCGCAATTGCTTTTTTCACAGAAATTAAGCTTGGAACAATGTTATCAACTTGCCGAAAATCATCATCCAACTCAGGCCCAAAAAGAGATGATTCTAAGGGTGGCAGATCTTCAGGCAAAAAACATCAACAGAAATTATTTACCGCAGCTAAGTCTTAACGGACAAGCAAGCTGGCAGTCGCAGGTTACAGAGGTAGAGCTGCCGCTACCGGGTCTTAATCTGGTATCACCGCCAAAAGACCAGTATAAATTCAGCCTCGATATGAACCAGACGATCTGGGACGGTGGTTTGAATAACGCGCAATTAAAAACTGTGAAAGCCAATAGAACGGCCGAAGAGCAAAAACTCAATGTAGAAATCTGGAGCATAAGAAAACAGGTTTATCAACTCTATTTTGGCATTTTATTGGCAGAAAAACAAGCCGGTCAGGTAGTTACACTTAAAAAAGATCTGATTTCAAAACGAAGCAGAATCGAAGCAACGGTCCAGAATGGAGTTTCTATTAAAGCAGATTTACTACGCTTTGATGCAAAATTACTGGAATTGGAACAACAGTTATCTGAAGTAGATATTCGTAAAAATGCCGCAATTGAAGCGCTGTCTATGCTCACAGGAACTAAAGCAGACAGCAGTTCTATTTTTGAAACGCCCGAGATATCTAGTGTAGAGGAACAAAACAATAGACCCGAGTTAAAAATGCTCGACGCACAACAGCGCTATTTAGCAAGTCAAGAAGGCTTGATTAGAGCTAAAAATAACCCCAAATTATTTGCCTTTGCTCAAGGCGCTTATGCCCGTCCGGGCTTAAATATGTTCACCAATATCTTTGTTCCCTATTTTATCGGCGGTATAAGGTTTCAGGTACCGCTTACACATTTTTACAGTGGTCAGAATAAGTTAGAAATTGCCCAAATAGGCATACAGCAACAAAGGATTGAAAAACAAAAGGAGAGTTTCAAACTGGGACTTGATATCCAAAATAGTCAATTAAAAAGTGAAATAACAAGACTTGAAAAGCAAATTGAAAACGATAAGGCTTTAATTGACATCAGAGGCAAAATATTAAAATCGGCCGAGGAACAATGGCAAAATGGCATTGCCACATCGAACAATTATCTGGAGGAAATAAACCAGAAAGAGGTGCTTGAACAGAAATTATTACTACATGAAATTCAATTGCTGCAGGCCAAACAGGAATTGAGCTGGACAATGGGAAATAAATAATCTGAAATATTTAAAAGTAATCATACAATGAAAAATATATCAAAACTATCCATCTTCCTTTTAGCTGTTGGACTTTTTTCCTGTAGCAGTTCGAATAATGACTTCGATGCATCGGGAGTTTTTGAAGCAACAGAATACATTATTTCCGCCGAAAGCGCAGGTAAAATTCTAGATTTAAGTCTGAATGAGGGAGATTGGTTAAAAGCAGGACAAAGCATTGCTAAACTGGATTGTGAACTGCTCGAATTACAAAAATCGCAGGTTTTGGCGAGCAAGGATGCGGTAAGAGCAAAACAGCTAAACGCTGCACCATCAATGGAAGTGACCGAAAAACAGTTGAGGGTACAGGAACAGCAAATTGCTGCCGTAGAAGAACAACTTAGCAGTGCCGACCGCGAAAAGTCAAGGCTTGAAAAACTTGTAAAGGCTGAGGCTGCACCGGCAAAGCAATTGGATGATGTCAATACCCAAATTTCAGTGTTACAGAAACAGCTGCTTGCTGCCAAGGCACAGCTCGACGTATTGCGTCAGCAGAAAAGTGCTCAACAGCAAAATGCCGATATACAGAACCGCGGAATATTGAGCGAAGAAAAGCCATTAAATGAGCGTGTGTCTCAAATCGAGGCACAAATAAAAGACTGTCAGATTCAAAATCCGATTGAAGGTAGGGTTATAGCCAAATATTCTGAACAATTTGAAATGGCCGCAGCAGGCAAGCCTTTGTACAAAATTGCTGATACCAGAAAAATGGTTTTGCGTGCCTATATCAACGGTTCTCAATTGCCAAAAGCTAAAATAGGGCAGGAGTTGAAGGTCTTTGTTGATGGAGAAAACGGTAAATACCGTGAGCTGAAGGGCAAGATTCTTTGGATCTCGGATAAGGCAGAATTTACGCCAAAGACCATTCAAACAAAAGACGAGCGGGCAAATCTGGTTTATGCTGTCAAAATAGCCGTCGATAATAGCGATGAATCGATCAAAATAGGTATGTACGGCGAAATTAAACTGGCTCAGTAAAATCTATCATATGTCGGCTATTTCAGTTAAAGATATCGAAAAATCCTACGACAAAGGTGCCGTTCAGGCGCTGAAGGGTATAAATCTCGAAATAGAACAGGGTGAACTCTTTGGCTTAATCGGACCCGATGGCGCCGGGAAAACCAGTCTGTTCAGAATTTTAAGTACACTCATTCTTCCCGATTCAGGCTCGGCCAAAATGATGGGACTCGACGTGGTAAAGGATTTATGGAAAATTAGAAAAATTGTCGGCTACATGCCCGGCAAGTTCTCTTTGTATCAGGACCTTAGCATCGAAGAAAACCTCAATTTTTTTGCAAAGGTTTTCAATACAACTGTCAAAGAAAATTATCATCTCATCGAGGATATTTATGTACAGATAGAGCCTTTTAAAAAGCGCCGTGCAGGAAAATTGTCGGGTGGTATGAAGCAAAAGCTGGCGCTCTGTTGTGCGCTGATTCATGAGCCTAAGATATTGCTTTTGGACGAACCAACAACTGGCGTTGACCCTGTTTCAAGAAAGGAATTTTGGGAGATGCTGGGCCGATTGAAGGAGAAAGGTATTACAGTTTTGGTATCTACACCCTACATGGATGAGGCAAGCCGTTGCAGTCGAATTGCCCTGATGCAGGATGGAAATGTGATGGAAGTTGACAGCCTGGAAAATATAATCGCTAAAAATAACATGATTCTTTTTGCATTGAGGAGTAAAGAAATGCACCGACTGCTAAAGGATCTCAGGGAATATCCGGGAACATTTTCTGCCTTTGCCTTCGGCGACGAACACCATGTAAGACTAGATTCGGAAGAAGAGGCAGAGCAACTTTATGCTTATCTTTTGCATAGAGGACATGAGTTATTGAATATTAGAAAAATAAACCCTGAAATTGAAGATGTTTTTATTCAGCTCATGCAGGAACAAAATACTTAGTACCTTATGGAAAGAGTCATAATGGCTGATAAACTGACCAAAAAGTTCGGCGATTTTACCGCCGTAAATGCCATCAGTTTTGAGGTGTATAAGGGTGAAATTTTTGGATTTTTGGGTGCAAACGGTGCCGGAAAAACCACCGCTATGCGCATACTGAGCGGGTTATCTTATCCCAGTTCTGGAAAAGCTATGGTAGCTGGTTTCGATGTCTATGAAGAATCGGAGGAAATAAAAAAGAATATTGGCTACATGAGCCAAAAGTTCTCACTCTACGAAAATCTGACAGTAAGAGAGAATATCCGCTTTTTTGGGGGTATATATGGAATGGGCCGAAAAGAATTAAAAAACGCCTCTGAGCAATTGATAGAAAGATTACAGCTCGGCCCCGAAGCAAATAAACTGGTCGGATCGCTTCCCCTGGGTTGGAAGCAGAAAATTGCTTTTTCGGTAGCTATTTTGCATAGACCTAAAGTTGTTTTTTTGGATGAGCCTACCGGAGGTGTTGACCCAATTACAAGAAGGCAGTTTTGGGAGCTGATTTATGAGGCATCGGAGCAGGGTATCACAGCCTTTGTCACCACACATTATATGGATGAGGCCGAATACTGCGACAGGGTTTCGATTATGGTGGACGGAGCTATAGCCGCACTCGACAGTCCTTTGATGCTGAAACAACAATTCAATGCAGCATCTATGGATGCGGTTTTTCTTCAATTGGCCCGCGGCGCAAAAAGGTCGGAATAATAGTTTAAAACAAAGAAAATGAAAATATTTCTGGCATTTATTAAGAAAGAATTCAGACATGTATGGCGCGATCGTCGCAGTCTTACAATTTTGTTGGGCTTACCCATCATGATGATGCTGCTTTTCGGTTTTGCCATTTCAAATGAAGTGAAGGATTCGAAAATTGCAGTATTGGATTATTCAAATGACGCAATGAGCAAACAACTGATAGACAGAATAGGTCAGAGCAACTATTTTACTATTTTCGAAAGCGTTACGAATGAGGCTGCAATTGAATCAGCATTCAGAAAAGGCAATATCAGACTGGCTTTAATTATCCCGCCTAATTTTGGAAAACAAATGAGTAAGGAGGGGAGTAGCATCAGAATCATAGCCGACGCTTCCGATCCGAATACGGCCAACATCGTTACAAATTATATGAATGCCATATTGGCGGATTTTATAAAATCGAAATTTTCAACACAACAGGAGCCACTCAATATTAAGGTAGAAAGCAGAATGCTTTACAATCCGCAGTTAAAAAGCAGTTATAATTTTGTGCCAGGAGTGATGACCCTCATTATGATGCTTTTAGGAACAATGATGACGGCTGTTTCCATCGTAAAAGAAAAGGAAATGGGCACAATGGAAGTCTTACTCGTGTCACCCATGAAACCTATTTTGGTAATTATCAGCAAGGCGATACCCTATTTGGTGCTTTGTTTTATCGATGTGCTGCTCATTTTGCTTATGTCATACACCCTGCTTGAAATGCCAGTGAGGGGAAATATTCCACTGCTGCTTGCCGAAAGCCTGCTTTTTATTCTAACGACCTTATCCTTTGGATTGCTTATTTCAACCTTGGTTGCTTCGCAGCAAATGGCCATGTTCATTTCTCTGGTTGGATTTCTAATGCCGGCGCTGGTTTTTAGCGGATTTATGTTTCCTATTGAAAATATGCCCTTGCCGCTGCAGATAATCAGCAATGTTGTACCTACCAAATGGTATTTTTATATTTTGAAAACTATTATGATCAAAGGCCTAGGTTTTGAATATATAATAATGCCTACGATTATTCTGATTTCGATGACACTGATATTTATTTTGCTTACCCTGCGCAATTTCAAAATCAGATTAATGTAATAGATTATGAGAAATATTATGTTTATGCTTCGCAAGGAATTCAGGCAAATCTTCAGAAATAAAGCAATTCTGCGGATGATTCTTGCAATGCCCATCATACAGCTCATACTGATTCCCTTAGCGGCCGATTACGAAGTCAAAAACATCAGCATTTCGGTAGTAGATAATGATGTATCAAGCTATAGCCGTCGTCTGACAGAAAAAATAAAAGCATCGGGTCTTTTTATATTGAACGACTACGGTCAGAATTATAACTATGCCTTGAAAATGATAGGAAAGAGCAAGTCGGACCTCATTCTTAGCATAGAACCCGACTTTGAGAATAACCTGATCAGAGAACGAAAAGGTACGGTTCATATTGCTGCCGATGCGGTAAACGGGATTAAGGCCGGCTTGGGAGCAGCGTATGCACAGCAGTTGGTTGCAGAGTTTAATGCAGAAATTATGAAAGAATGGGGTGCCGGCATTGAGCAGAAAATGCCCGTGACGGTCAGTTCGGCACTGCGCTATAATCCGCATGTAAACTACTATCTTTTTATGGTTCCGGGCATATTGGTTATGTTGGTAACTATGGTGGGCAGTTTTCTTTCAGCGTTGAACATTGTGGCCGAAAAAGAAATCGGTACTATGGAACAAATTAATGTAAGCCCCTTAAAAAAGTATCAATTTATTTTGGGCAAACTAATTCCTTTTTGGGTCTTAGGAATGTTGAGCATCACTATAGGCATGAGCATAGCCTACCTCTTTTATGGCATTTTTCCTGCGGGTTCTTTTCTGGTAATTTACAGTTATGCAGCCTTGTATCTTTTGGCAGTTTTGGGCGTAGGACTGCTCTTGAGCACCTTCGCAGAAAATCAGCAGCAGGCGACACTTTTTGCCTTTTTTATTCTCATGGTTTTTATCCTCATGAGCGGACTTTACACGCCTGTTGACAGTATGCCCGAATGGGCGCAGTGGATATCGGCTTTCAATCCGCCGCGCTATTTCATTAAGCTTATCAGAGCGGTATATATCAAGGGCAGTGGATTTGCTGACCTTGGACACGAGTTTTTAGTTACCGCTATCTTTGCATTGGTATTCAATGTTTTGGCGATAATAAGTTACAATAAGAGATCATAGAAAAGCCGTTTACTCCGTTTTTTTCTTCAGTAAGTTCACTCTTACGCCAATGTTTATTCCAAAGGAATTGAAATTATTTTTGCTTGTCAGATCATCCATTGGTTTGTCAAAATCAGGAATAGAGGTATTGATTCCGCCTAAAACAGTTGGTAAAGTATTTGACTCATTGGTGATTTTGTCCACAAAATTTATTTCAGTATAGAATAAATCTGCTGTCGCCAATTTATCGGTCACATTACCGCTGCTGATTTCAGTTTCGGACCAAGCAGTGAGTTTTGCTTTTTTCGATTTGACTCTTACGCCTGTATATCGAACTTCCATAAAAAGATTAAAATTTTCATTGGGCCAATCGATACTTGCACCTGCATATGATTCGAAACCAACGGTAAAATTGCCGCTCACTTTGTAGTAACGGTATGAGCTTTTATTGATGACGGGCTCTTCTGTTCGGAGCTCCAAAAAAGTAAAACCGACTAATGGCAATACAGGACCAAATCCTATGTAGGGTTTTACAAGTCCTTTGCTCGCTCTGGCATAAACGGAGGGGAAAACCCTGAACTGCTTTGTACTGGCAAATTTTGTTTCCCTGTAATTATTGCTTGTATTTGACTCTTCTGCCACATATTTCTTATCACCCATCAAATAATAGGCCTCCAGTTCAATCCCGAAATTATTCGAAAAGGTATAACCTCCGGCAAGTCTGAAAGTAGCCCCACTGCCTATTGTCCCATAAATATTTTCTTTAGATACAATACTATTGTTGCCCTGTAATACAAGCACAGGAGAAGAAAAATTATCTTTCGAAGCCGAAAATCCGTAACCACCTCCAAGTTTGAGGTAGCCTTGTGCGATGATAAATTGTGAAGACAAAAGACAAGCAAAAAATATGACCTTTTTCATAATTAGCAGGTTTTGGTTTATTTAATAATTATCGGCCTGTCTGCCAATAATTTTCGAGGCGTTTTTCAGATTCAACCTAATAATGTATAATTTTACAGAATATTATGGCTGAACAGAGCACAATCTAAGTCCAAATTAAGATATTTAATAAAGTTTGCAAATAAAATTCTGAGTTTTTATTCTTAGTAAGAATGTAAATAGTATAAATTTAGATTTTTATATAGATATATTTTTTAAAAAAGCCCTTCATGAATATACTCGAAACAGCAAAAAGAGTTTTTTCGGTTGAAAAAGATGCCTTAGAGGGCATTAGCAAACGGCTCGATTCAAATTTTGAAGAGGCGGCAAAGCGTCTTTATGCCTGTAGTGGTCGTATTGTTGTTTGTGGAATGGGCAAATCGGGACTAATAGGGAAGAAGATAGCTGCTACCTTTGCAAGTATTGGGCGACCCGCAATTTTTATACATCCTTCCGAGGCTATTCATGGCGACTTGGGCATGCTGATGCAGAGCGATTGTTTTTTAAGCATTTCCAATTCGGGAGAAACCGATGAGCTATTGCAGTTGATACCGCATATTAATCGTTTGGGATTAGCTCATATCTGTCTTTGCGCTGTTAAAAGCTCAACCTTGGCTAGGAATGCCGACTTTGTCCTCGACATTGCTGTTGAGAGCGAAGCATCAAATCTTCCGGCAGTTCCAATGGCATCGGCTATTACAACCTTGGCAATGGGACATGCACTCGCTGCTGTATTGATTGAATTATCGGGATTCAAACAGGAGGACTTTGCGCTATATCATCCTGGAGGAAGTTTGGGAAGAAAAATTTTGACAAAAATATCCGAGCTGATGAATTCAGACCTACCAGTTGTTTTAGCAAATAGCAATCTGCGTGAGGTGATTTCGGTGATGTCGAAAGGAATGCTCGGGCTAGCACTTTGTCTCGAAAATGGAATTTTAATAGGCATTATTACCGATGGAGATTTGAGAAGAGCGCTGGAAAGAAGCCGTGATCAGGAGTTTTTTAGCCTCAAGGCCGAAGATATTATGACAAAAAATCCAAAATGTATCGAGTCTAATCAATCGATCTTAGAAGCCGAAGAATTAATGAATCAGTATAAAATTATGGCGCTGCCCGTACTCGAAAATATGCGCCCTGTTGGCGTTATTGCTAAAAATATGATTAGATAAACAGATTATCAGATTTTCAGAAGTAAGATTTTCTGCAGATATAAAATTGTAAGTATGCTAATTCATGAAACATCTAAGTTAAATACGGTTTTTTATAAACTAAATTGTAGGAAATAAAAAAGCTGAAAATCCGATATCTGATGTCTGAAAATCTATATTAAACCCATATATACATGTCATTGCAATACAGTCAATTTAAAACCAACCACTTTCTCGTAGCAGGACCCTGTGTGATAGAATCGGCAGCATTACTCGATGAGGTGGCCGCCGTTCTAAAAGAAATTGAACACAAATTGCCCTTTAAAATTATTTTCAAAGCTTCGTTCGACAAGGCAAATCGTACCTCGATACATTCCTTTCGAGGACCGGGTATGGAAAAAGGATTACAAATGCTCGCCGATATAAAATCGAAATATGGTTTTCTATTGCTGAGCGATATTCACGAGTCCCATCAAGCAGCGCCCGTTGCCGAAGTCTGTGATATTCTGCAGATTCCGGCTTTTTTGTGTAGACAAACCGACCTCTTAGTTGCAGCTGCTCAAACCGACAAAATCATCAATGTCAAAAAAGCGCAGTTTTTATCGGGGCAGGATATGAAATATGTTGTCAGCAAAATTGAGGAGGCTGGCAATAATAAAATTTTGCTCACCGAGCGTGGAAGCATGTATGGTTACAACAACCTTGTGGTCGATTATACAGGCATTTTGGATATGATGCAATTCGGATATCCTGTGATGATGGATGCTACGCACTCGGTACAAAAACCAGGAGGCGCCAATGGAAAAAGTGGAGGAAACCGATCATACGCGCCACTTATGGCACAGGCGGCTGCAGCAGTAGGTGTGAAGGGCTTTTTTATAGAAACACATCCACGCCCCGATGAAGCCCTTTCAGATGGGCCGAATATGATTTATCTCAATGAGATGTACGCACTGCTCCAAAAACTCCTTAGAATTTCTGAGGCAATCGCTTGATGTTTCTATGATAATTTAAGCGCGCCTTTTTTTAGCGCTATTAGAAGCGATTTCGCTGTCTAGAATGTAAATGTTGCACTATTACAGCAATCGATGCCTGTAATATGCACTTCAAATGCTTTACCCTCGATATTGTACTTAATTAGAATTACTTCACTTATTGCACCTGCAAAATCGGCAAAAGAACCTTCGCTTTGACATAGCCCGTCGTGAATCATAATGTATAAATAATTGTCAACAATAGTCGAACTTGGAGAGAGACCCTCAGGAATATTGAAAGGAGCTCTAGATGAATTTTTTAGCCCATAGTTTAATCCATTCTCATTGAAAGGAGTTGAAAATATGATCTCACCATTGTGCAAAAGGCTAAGGCTTAAATCTGCAGCGACTACAATTTTAAGGCTTTTTAATGTTTTTATTGTTTCAGCTTCCAAATCCATATCTACTACATCGCGTTGCCCCATCTGCGTTACAGACATGGCAGCTTTCCATTGCCCATTCTGAATAAAAAAATCAGTCAATGTATTCATCCCCATTAAGCTGGATACAGATTTTAGATTGTGTGTTCCAACAAGGGATTGTAAAATTTCTTTTTTGCTTTTAGGGTTTGCTGTCTCATGGAGATTTGCATTTGAATCGGCAAGGTCAAAGCCCATG
>JBILRK010000506.1:0-2663 GCA_044372705.1 Saprospira sp.
CGCTAAAATTGTCTATAAAGTAGAAGACACCTGGGACACCAAAAAAGAAAATGTAGTTTTCGAACCTGCTGGTACAAACATCGACGCCGACAAAGTCTTTGTTTTTAACAATCATGGCATTTTTGGATTTTTCAAAGGCATGGAATACAACCCAATCCGAATTGAAATTGACCGTCCAGCTAAGTTTTTCGGAGGAACTGCCATGAAAAGAATTGGCGGCGATGAAGATACCGATATTTTCGAGGCCCGCAGCTATCACTACCTGGTCGATTCACCCATTATGTTTGCCGAGCCCGACACCGCCATCATCAAAGTGGGCAATGCCGATGTACTCATCCACACCTACTCTCCAAGCGGAAAAGTAAAATCAAAAGATTTAGTGGCAGATATTTTCCCAGTCCTAGATGCGCAACGCGAATATCTTGGCGGCAAATTGCCTGTTGATAATTATGCCTTTATCATTTTTCTGAATAAGACAGGACAGAGTTTCCTATCAGGTTCTGCCGGAGCTTTGGAACACTCCTACTCTTCATTCTATTGCTTATTTGAAGGCAAGCCCGAAGCAATTGCTCAAACGGTACGCGATGTTGCTGCCCATGAGTTTTTTCATATCGTTACTCCACTTTCCATTCACTCGGAGGAAATCCATTATTTCGATTTTATCGATCCCAAAATGTCAGAGCACCTTTGGTTGTATGAGGGGGTAACCGAATATTCTGCACAACATGTTCAGGTAAAACAAGGCCTGGTTTCGGCCGAGCACTTTTTAGGTGAAATGTCAAACAAAATGGGTAGTGCCGAAATGTTCAACAATGATATTTCTTTTACCGAAATGAGCAAAACCTGTTTGGATAAAAATAAAAGACAGTATGCTAATGTTTACCTTAAAGGTGCGCTCATAGGCATGGCTATAGATTTAAAACTACGCATTCTATCCAGTGGTAGCTATGGCATTCAAAACCTGATGGTGGATCTCAGCAAAAAATACGGCATCAATAAACCTTTCAAAGACAATGAACTATTCGATGAAATGGCAGCTGTGAGCGGATATCCTCAGATTAAGGAATTTATGAAATTGCATGTTGGTGGTACCGCTGAACTGCCTCTAAATGAACTAATGAAAGAAGCAGGTATCAACTATGCGGATAATGGTTTTATTGAAGAAGTTTCACTTTTTGGATTTAATCCGCAGCGTGGTATAACTTTCGAAATGACCAAACAGATGCTAAAACTGCTTGGCGACGGCATCGATGATTTTGGCAAAGAACTCGGCTTCAGAGATGGCGACCTGCTCAAAAGCTGGAACGGTGAAGAATTGAAGCTGACCAATATTCAGCAAGTGCTCACTTCTTATGCCATGTCGGCCGGAGAAGGTAATGAGTTGAAGGTAACTGTACTACGTGAAAAAGAAATTCCTGCCAAGGAAATGAAAAAGCGCGAAAAAGCCATCAAAAAAGGTAAAAAAGTTGCAGAGCTTCCTATGACAGAAGTGAACCTGAGCGGCCGTCTTAAAAAAGTTAGAACGCCTCAAAAACACGCTTTTAATATCAATGACAATGCTACAGAACAGCAAATGCTCATTCGTAAGAGTTGGTTGGGTGAGTACAAGAGAGAAAGTGAAATAAAAAAATAAACTGCTAAATTTAGACTAAACAAGTTGCCTCCAAATATCGCTGATATTTGGAGGCATTTTTATAATATAAAAAGCTTTATTTAAAAATCATCCCCGAAAACTTATCCTTCAAATTCAACTGCATATTACTAAAAGGTATGGAGATTCCATTATTCACCGGGAGAGACAAGGCGGAAGCCCCCGCGATTACCCCTTTGACTAGGTTCCCCATAGTGACGGCGAGCCAGACGGCAAATGGCAGGCACAAAGTTCCAGCTACCACCACGAATAATTTTGGTTTCACCATTATCTGGTCCTCTGGGATTTGTCATGATTTCCACAATGTAACCACTGTACCAATCCTGACACCATTCCCATACATTACCACTCATATCATAAAGGCCTAACTCATTTGGCTTTTTTTTAGCAACCGGATGAATTTTTTTATTGGAATTCTCAGAATACCATGCAACCTCGTCCAAATTATCTGAACCTGCATATTTGTATCCCTTACTCAATTTACCTCCACGGGCGGCATATTCCCATTCTGCTTCAGTCGGCAATCGGTATTTTTTACCTGTGATCAGATTTAGCTTTTGATGAATTCCTGACAGTCATTCCAACTTACATTGGAAACTGGATTATCCATTCTGCTCTTATCCTCACTAGGATTGCTACCCATAGTGACTTCCCATAATTCTTGTGTTAGCTCAGTTGTTTGTATATAAAATGTACTGATTTCTACTTCGTGTTCGGCTGCCTCTTTTTGGCCAAAATAGGTTATACTGTTATCCCCCATCAAAAAAGTTCCACCTTCCACTTTTACAAATTTAAGCAGTTTTTCAATTTTAGCTTTGTCCTGTGCGTAGCTGTAGCTAACAACAAATAAAAGAGTAAAAAGTGTTAAAGTTCTCATTTGGTAACTTTAGAAAAATTTATTTACAAAATGTATTCTTCAAATCCATTCGTTCATATAAAATTCTTATTGTTTCAATCGAATAATCCTACTTTACAAGATAGAAAATGATAATATTGTAAGAAAACTAATTAT
>JBILRK010000507.1:0-2662 GCA_044372705.1 Saprospira sp.
CTGCCATCCGCTATTCTGGTTATCTCAGTTACTGGCGCTATGTTTTCAGCGAAGTAGATCCCGAATATTACCAAAAAAACAGGCCAATAATCGACCGGGGCATGTTCAATGATTTGGAGGCAATCCGCCGGGAGATGAAACCATATTTCGAATTTATTCCAGGTTTTCACGAAGTTGCCTACGATGCCTACCTGAGAATGCAGGGAATTAGAGAGGGTATTCAAAACTATGATAGAATGATTCTTTTGGTGGCCGCTATGCGCAGAAAATAAACTCTTTGCGATATTTATTATAAATTACAATGTAAAGCAATCAATTCTGAGTATTTTTGATTTCAAAGACAAATACAAAAGATGAAAATTACTTTTTTGGGCACAGGAACCTCTCAGGGCATACCAGTTATAGGTTGCGAATGTCATGTCTGTAAATCGGATGACCATAAGGACCGCAGGTTGCGCGTATCGGCTTGTGTAGAGATTCAGGGCAAAAATATTCTCATAGATATCAGTCCCGATTTCAGGTATCAGTTGCTGCGCTCTGGTATCGAGCGTATCGATGCCATTCTCATCACACATGAACATCGTGATCATGTTGGCGGACTCGATGATATCAGGCCCATAAATTTTAAATACCGAATGGATATGCCACTCTTTGCTGTTGATAGAGTGCAAAATTCCATCAGAAAAGCCTTTGACTATATTTTCGATAATGATTATCCAGGCGTTCCAAAAGTTCAGCTGGTTTCTATTGAAAAGGATAAAAAATTTATGGTGGGCAATACACCCGTGATGCCTATCGAAATCATGCACGCAAAACTGCCGATATTGGGTTTCCGCATCGGAAAATTTGCCTATCTGACAGATGTAAAAAGTATTGACAGAAAGCAGATGAAATACCTCCAAGGCTTAGATGTATTAGTCCTAAACGCTCTGCAGCATATCGAACATTATTCTCATCTCACGCTGAAAGAGGCCATTGAACTCGCAAAGGAAATTGGTGCAAAAACTACCTATTTTACGCATCTGAGCCATACGATGGGCAGCACTGCCGAAACGGAACCTTTGTTGCCCGAGAATATGTTTCTTGCATACGATGAACTCGTTATAGAAACGGATGATCCCGAGTTTATTGAATCGGGTACAACTGGCTTTTACTAATAATTTTTATGTTATTGATTATCAATTAAAATGAAATATTATTTTTTTGTCATTACACTGCTTTTTATCGTTATTGCCTGCGAGAGCGACAATCCAAAAAACAGTAATTATAGCCTTGAGCAATTAGAGAAAAATAAACAAAATGCTCTTGGGCTTGAGAGCATCGAAAATCCTGATCTATTGGCTTTGACTCAAAAACTGAATGAAGCCAAAAAGGAAGAAATAGAAAAATTACTTCAAAAAAAGGGTCTCAATTTCTTCGAAGCTTCCTATGGACTGCATTATTTGGGCAATCGCTACTTTGCAGAAGATGATTTCGAAAAGGGTATGTACTATCAGCAACTTGCCGCCGATGAATACCTCAATCCCTATGCAATGCTCAGACTTGCAATCATATACTCAAAAACCAAGGAAGAAATAAGCTCAAAATTGCCCAAAGGTAAAAAGATAGATTTCGAACGTGATTATGAAAAATCTTTCCGATATCTGCTTTTGGCGATTAACACAGCGGTGCTGACTATGGAATATTTCGAGGACCGTAGCGTGATGGATGATATCAATAAATTTGGTGCCCCGCTCGTTGAGCTTTATGAAAAACGCGACAGCAGCCTACTTAAAGATTTCGATATTGCTAAATCCGAAGAAAAGGCCAAAAAGGAATTACCCGACATTAAAGCGGCATTTTTGAGGGTGTATAAACCAAAGAAGTCCTTACTGTAAAGGGATAAAATCATTATCCATCAACGCTCAAAAATCACCTCTTCATTCGGCACTCTGAATCTTGGTCCATACACACCTTCATTGGTACCTTTTCCGACAGCAACAATCATACAGATTTCGGCACCTCGCGGCAGACCCAATGTCTTTTTTACCCTTAGTTCGTCAAAGCCCTCGAGTGGACAGCTGTCAAAGCCCTCTGCAGCAATTGAAAGCATAAAGGTTTGAGCAGCAAGCGCGCAGGATTTATGCACCACTATGCGTTGTTTGGCTAGTCCGCCTGTTCGGTAAAAAGGTTTGTTGAATCCCATGAAAAAACTGATGCTTTTGCGGACCAAGGTCATAAAACCAAAGGGGTCATTGGAATAAATAAGCGGCATCAGTTTGCTATAGTACATCAGCGACGATTTTTGCAGTCTCGTTGGTTCGCCGACAATGTTCTCTTTTATCTTACTCAAATTCCATTTGGCTCTTTCGCGCCATTTATCTCGCCTTGTGACAAATACCACCAGCTGTTTTGCTGTTTTAGCAGCCCGCTGATTCAGACAAAGTGGCACATATTTTTCTTGTTCCTTCTTGGATTTTATCCAATGAAATTCCCATAACTGCATATTGCTGCTGTTGGGCGACAATACTGCAAGTTCCAAACCCTTACGTATGATTTCATCGGGAACTTCAATATTTGCATCGAAGACCCTGTTAGATCTTCTTAAATGTACAATCTCCTCAAATTCTTTCGAATACATATTATGTTATTTCAAATGCTGCTCAATAGTTTTTTCCAGATC
>JBILRK010000508.1:0-2658 GCA_044372705.1 Saprospira sp.
GTAAAAAGGATAAAAGTTGAATTTATAATGTTAAAAAATTGTTAGAGGATTCTGTGTTTTTGTTAATAAATTTATAATTTTATGATTAACTAAGTTTATTGTTAACATAAAACATTCTTGTATGAAGTACCTAAGTTTAATTGCATTGGCACTTCTCTTGGCTGTAACTACTGTTTTTGCCCAATCAAAAGTGTCGGGAACAGTGAAATCAGAATCAGGAGATCCACTTATTGGGGCCAATATTGTTGTAAAAGGATCGGTACCTCTGGTTGGAACTGCCTCTGATACAGAGGGCAATTATCAAATTGATGTTCCACAGGGTTACACTGTCCTAGTTTTTAGCTACACCGGCTACACAGAACAGGAAAAAGAAATTTCCGGTCAGGCAACTATCAATGTTGTGCTTTCTGAAGGTGTTATGAAAGATGATGTAATTGTTACTGCTCTTGGTGTAAGCCGTCAGGAAAAAGTACTCGGTTACGCAGTTTCATCACTTAGCGGTGACGAGATTTCAGGTTCAAATACACCTAACATGATCAATGCCATTTCTGGTAAAATCTCAGGTGTACAGGTAACGAGCTCATCGGGTGCTGCCGGTGCTGCATCACGTATCATTGTTCGTGGTCAGTCCACTTTCGATGGAAACAATGAAGCCCTAATGGTAGTGGACGGTGTGCGTATCAGCAATGCTGAAAACCACAGTGAGCGCAGTTTGGGTGGTGTTGCCAACTCAAACCGTGCTATCGATATCAATCCAAATGATATCGAGTCAATTACTGTACTGAAAGGTGCTGCTGCATCTGCATTGTATGGTGCTGAAGGTTCGAAAGGTGTTGTAATTATTACTACCAAAAAAGGTAAAAGCACCAAAGAACTTAAAAATGGTATTGCTGTTGATTTTAATTCAACTTACACACTTTCTCAGGTAAATAAACTTCCTGAACTTCAAAATAAATGGGCACAGGGTACTGGTTGGTACAGTGCCGATGGCGTTACTCCAGAATATTTTGGTCCCGAAACAGGTTGGCCAACAAGCTGGGGTCCTTCAATCGATTCACTTCGTTATGACGGTGCTACCGATTATGATTATGATGTGAATGGTCGTATAGTTGGTCAAAGCGACCCAACTGCTACCTCACAAGCTGTTACTCCTTATGACAACCTCAGCAGTTTCTTCAGAAATGGAAACATGTGGAGAAATGACCTTGCTGTTTCTGGTGGAGGCGATGTTGCAACATATCGTCTTTCTTTCTCAAACTTGAGTGAGAATGGAGTTATTCCGAACAATTCATTTGGCAAGACAAATGTTGGTCTTTCTTCAACTGCCAAATTCCTAAAAGACAAACTTAAACTAAGCACAACCATCAACTATACCAATTCAGGTGGTACCAGAATCCAGCAGGGTTCTAATATCTCAGGTCTTATGCTTGGTTTGCTTCGTACGCCTGCAACATTTGACAATACAGGCGGAGTTGATGACCCTGTAAATAACAACGCGTCTTATTATCGTCCAAATGGCCGTCAACGTAACTATCGTGGTGGTGGCGGTTATGACAATCCTTTCTGGACTGTAAACAATACACTGTTCAATGACAGAGTAAACCGTGTTTTCGGTAGCTTCCAGGCTGCTTACAAATTCAGTGACTTGTTGACCATAAGTGCCAACATTGGTACAGATGTTTACAGCGATCACCGCACTCAGAAATTTGAACTCTATTCACGCGCATTCCCTGGTGGTCGCGTTATGGATGATCAATACAACTTCAAAAACATCGATGCTTATCTAAATGTAAGTGGAACAAAGACTTTTGCTGAAAAACATAGCCTTTCTTACAACTTAGGTATTAACCACTATGAAACTTATTTGCAGAATACCCTTGTAATTGGTGATGGATTGGCCTTCCCTGGCTTTGTTCACTTGGCTAATACTTCTTCTGTATCAACAGTTAATTCTACCAGCCGTCAGCGTAATTTCGGTTTCTTCGGTAATATTGAGTATGGTTTCAATAACATGCTTTATTTTACAATTACAGGCCGTAATGACTATCTTTCTTCTTTGATTTCTTACGACAGAGATTTCAAAGCTGCTGATGTATCTGTATTCTACCCATCTGTTTCTACCAGTTTTGTATTCTCTGAGCTAATACCTCAAAACAAAATTTTATCTTTTGGAAAATTGCGTTTGTCATTTGCTCAGGTAGGTGGTGGTGCGCCAGGTGCATACCTCACAAGCACTGCATTTACTACACCTGCTAATGGTACTATCAATGCAATTGCCGACGGTTGGACAAATGGTATTACCTTTCCTTTCAACGGACTTACAGGTTTTACCTATAATTCACTTGCAGGAAATGGTACATTGCAGCCTTCTCTTACAACTGATTTTGAAACAGGTCTCGACCTTCGTTTCCTGAATGGCCGCATCCGTCTCGATGCATCATTCTACACGCGTACTTCAAAAAATCAGATCATTTCTATTGCAATTGCTCCTTCAACTGGTTTTCAACGTGCAGTGCTTAACAATGGTACACTTTCAACAACAGGTGTTGATCTTGAGTTGAACACTACTCCAGTTAAGAGCAAAGGCTTCCAATGGGATTTGGGTGTTAACTTCACTAAATGGAATACAATCGTAAAAGATCTTCCAGATAATGTTGA
>JBILRK010000509.1:0-2654 GCA_044372705.1 Saprospira sp.
TAGGAGAAATTAGAGATTTACTTAAAAAGCAGTAAACCTAAGAGCATATAAGGCCGGACAGTTGTTCCGGCTTTTTTTATCCTTTAATCTCTAGGTCGGAAAAATTTACGCTTTCCCTGAACCATAGTTTTTTGAAGGCATCTGTTATGACAAAATTCAATTTTTTTTGCTCCCAATCAATCTCAATTGTACCAAAATTGAAAAGGTCACAGGCTTTGCCTACACGGTTTTTATTTGGTTCAACATGAGGCCAATCTCTGTTTAGTCCGCTCGAAGTGAGGTCATAAATCGGATATAAACCTTCCGTTTCAATCTTGGAAAGCTCTGCATAGTGCACATCCCCACTTATAAAAAACAAGTGTTCGGCTTGTTTTTCTTTGATTAGTTTGAGCATTTTTTCTCTTTCAAGTGGAAAATTTGCCCAAGACTCATAACCGTTGTATTCAATTCCAAACTGTGTTGAACTGCCAATAATTCTCAAATCGGCTGGTTTTTCAAGCTCAGATGCGAGCCATTTCCATTGTGCATCCCCTAAAATTGTTGCAGATTTGTCCTTATTTGGGCGATAGTCATTTCGGTATGGTTTGCCATTGGCGGGCAATAATTGACTTCTGAAAGTTCTTGTGTCGAGAAGTATGATCTGAATTTTTTTTCCTTCAGGTCCCAGATAATAAGAAGTATAAATTCCCTCGTGTTTGTATCGTTCAGAATCTTTGGGCTCACCCCAAAATTCAAGAAAAATTCTCTTAGAATTTTCTTTTTGAGGGTATTCTTTTCCCGCATCATTTGCCCCATAATCGTGATCATCCCAGGTGGCTATTATTGGGCAGGTTTCAAAGAGTTTTTTGAATGAAGCCCGAGCGCAAAGTTTACTGTACTTTGTTGCCAAAACCTTCATGTTTTCTGTGTCGCCATAAATATTGTCGCCCAAATAAATGAAAAGATCGGGTTTGTTATCAACAATTACATCGAGGGCGAGAATAGGATTGTCCTGAGATTGGCAAGAACCAAATGAGATTTTACTTAAGGCATTGGAACCAAAGGGTAGGGGATAATTTTTACAACTCAATAATTCTTCAACGCCATTCACAGCCAGCTTTTTTGAACCAGAACAAGCGCTCGAAACTAAAATTGAAAAGCATAGAAGGATTTTGAATATTATTTTCATTTTTAATGACTTAGAAACTATGGTTGAATTGTTTTTAATTAAGAACCCTAAGATAGCATTTATACTGCCCAAAAAACAAATTAATCTGTTGTTAAAGAATTTTAGTTGGCAAAATTCTGTTACCTGTTATTGTTAAAAAATTGAAATATCTTTGAAAGATTTTATTTCACCGTAAAATAATTAAAAGATTATGGAGTTTTACTTTTCGAAAATTGGTTTTATTAAATCTATTGTTTAATTTTATCGTAAATTTTATAAAATTCCTTACATGAACAGTATTCCCATTCTTACGCCTCTTGAACTCAAAGTTATGGATGTTCTTTGGAAACTTAATAAAGGTTTTGTCAAAGACATATTGGAACATTGGCCCGAAAGCCCCGCGCCAGCATACAATACAATTTCAACGATTGTCAGGATTTTACAGGATAAAAAGGGCTGCATCGGCCATATTGCTCACGGCCGCACACACGAATACGTTCCGCTAATCAGTAAAGATGAATATCAAAAAGCATTTATAAATATTGCTGTTGAGAAAGTTTTTGCAGGATCAGTCAGCTCTTTGTTATCCACACTCATGGGAAATGAAAAAGTAAGTATGGATGAATTGGCTGAATTGCGAAAAATTATTGACAAAGGCGGAGAATCCGAATAATTTGACTGCTGATTTTATTCAGCTAAATCATTTGATATGATAGCATATTTTTTGCTTTCCGCACTGCTTTTAACAGTTGGAATGCTGTTTTATTCACTAATATTCAAAGAAAGGGTTTCAGCTCATCAGGCTAAATCCCTGTTGATGCTTTTATTAGTGTTCAGTTTGTCAGCGCCTTATTTTGTACCCGGATTACCCAATTATTCAAAAATGCTGAGTGAGGGTAAGGTATTTTATGAGGATTATACCGATTGGAATGTTGTAGATATCAATGATAAAAAATTGATAGAATGTTACAATAAAGCTGCAAACAGCAAGGATATTTGCGATTGCGAAATTATTCAAAAAGCATCTAAAGTAACTTTTACCTACAATCCGCTGTATAATTTTTTTATAAAATACGGCTGGTATTTAATTGTAGCTTTTTATGCGATTTCTGCACTGGTTTTAATTACAGTAATTTTCAAATTGCTCGCTTTGATTTATCTGGTCAGGAAGTCAAGGCTCAGCCTGAGGAACCACCTTGGTTTTAAATTTTACCTTTTATATCCCTTTTTGAATAAACAGCTTCCTTTGAGTGCTTTCAGCCTTTCGAAGAACTATGTCATTTGGTCTCCAATACTAAATTCTTTGAAAGAAAATGAAAAGGAGATTGTCATCGCGCATGAGGTATCCCACCTCCGCAATAAAGACAGCTGGTATTTGCTTTTTCTGGAGTTTTTGAAGACCTTATTATGGATTTGCCCTGCCTATTTTTGGTTCATTAGGGAATTCAGAAAACAACAGGAATTTATTGCCGATGAAAGCGCTTCGAAATTTGCCGGGAGCAAAAGG
>JBILRK010000510.1:0-2648 GCA_044372705.1 Saprospira sp.
AACTTTACTAAAACTCCTGCTAACAGGCGATTTGGACAGCCGTCTAGCTCAGGTGGGTATTTATGGCGCCTGTTACAAGATTGCCATTTTTATGAACCTGCTCACACAGGCTTTCAACTATGCTGCCGAACCCTTCTTTTTCAAACATGCAGCAAAGGACGGCTCGCGTCAGCTTTATGCAGATGTAGCGCTTATTTTCAGCATTTTTGGGGCATTGGTCTTTCTGGGGGTCATGCTTTTTATGGATATTTTCCAGTATTTTGTTGCTGCACCTTATCGGGAAGGGCTTCATATTGTTCCCATTCTACTCATTGCCAATCTCTTTTTAGGACTTTATTATAGTGTAGCTAGCTGGTACAAACTTGCCGATAAAACTGTGATGGGAATTTACATCTCTGTTGCCGGGGCTCTAGTGACAATTTTAGGCAATCTTATACTCATACCGCTGTTGGGATATTCAGGTGCTGCATGGGCTACTTTGCTCTGTTATACCACTATGCTAATAGCAGCCTACTATCTCGGACAGAAATATTATCCGGTGCCTTACGACCATGTTAAAATCTTAAGTTATTTGGGAACAGCAATGATTTGTTATTTTATTTATTTGGCAATAAGAAGCTATTTTGTTTTTAGTTTTTGGCCAGGAATAATAACAGGAATAATAATTTTATTACTCTGCACAATTGGCTTTATTTATTTCGAAGGCAGGCATTTAAGGAAATTATTACGGCGAAATATTTAACATAAAAACCCCAAAAATTTAAACATTTGTTTTAGTATTTTGATTGATATGTTGTTAAATTTGTGCAACAGAAAAATACTATGAAAAACAAATATTTATTATTTGCGTTTGTCTTCATTTCACAATTATTGAATGCTCAAACCTATTATTGGGTAGGTGGCAGCGGCAGTTGGAACAATCTTGCCCGTTGGGCAGCCTACCCAGGTGGTCCAGGCAATGCTTTCACACAGATCCCTCAGTCTTTCAATGATGTAGTTTTCGATAATAATTCCGGACTTACAACAGGATCAACAATTACCTTGTCCACAGCCACAGGTTCAAATGTTACTTGTCGGAATCTGACATTATCCCTCAAACGGATTGAATTATTACAGAATTAAAGCAATTGATGCCGATAACAGTATTAACTACAGCAATGTATTTGTGGCCGACTGTAACAATGAGGATAAGTTTGAAATACGTTTGTTATCCAATCCATCCTCACCCGAGTCCATAGGATTTACGCTAAGCGGAAATATAAATGGAAGTGTTGATGTTGCGCTTTACGATGCTTTTGGACGAATACTCGAACAAAACAGTCTGACTGTTCCTTACTGCGTACTTGTTCCAAAAACAAGCTTAGCGCCCGGCCTTTATTATCTTAGCATTCAGCAGGATAACTGGAGAAAGGTACTGAAAGTCAGTATCCGCTAACAATTGATTTTGTTTAAATTATACTCGGCCTCAAATTTCCACAATTTGAGGCCTTTTTGTTTCCTAATCACAATTCAATGGTAATACAATTAAAATTTTAAAGCTTTACTATTTTTAACATCTTTATGTGATGCGAGAAAAGGGAAAAATCAAAAAACATTGTATATTTTTGCACGTGTAAAGAAAACCAAAGTTTATTTGGCTTTCAAATTAAACAACTAATATTTTTTTAACCTTTATTTAATATGAAATAATTTTATTCTAAATTATAATCAAAATTTATTTATAATTGTTCTTTATTGATTGCCGCATACCTCACCCAAAACACAGCGCCCAATATATGATTTTGAATTTTTACAAGTACATCTTGCTGATATTATTGCTAAGTACAACACTGGCTGATAATTTATACGCAACTCATGCCATGGGTGCTGATTTAACTTACAATTGTATCGGCAATAATCAATACAGGGTAAAACTGCAATTTTACAGAGACTGCAATGGCATAAACGCCGATAGTATTGAAACGATATCTGTTTCTGCTCCAGGCTGTGCTTCTTTTACACTAAATCTGCCGCTTATATCAGTTACAGAAATTACACCCAGTTGTCCTGGCATAGTTGGAACTGCCTGCAATGGAGGGAATGGTCAATTTGGAATTCAAAGATTTGTATATGAAGGAACAGTGAGTCTTCCGGCCACTTGCAGCATCTGGACCTTGGGATGGCAACTATGCTGCCGCAACAACGCAATCAGCACACTTACTAGTCCCGGCACTAACGAGATGTACATTAGTTCAATTATTAATACCGGATTAAGTGCCTGTAATAATTCTCCATCTTTTCTGAACAATCCAACACCATTTGCCTGTATTAATCAAGCAGTATTTTATAATCATGGCGCTGTAGATCAGGATGGAGATGATCTCAGATATTCACTTACAAGCTGCAAACGTGCAGCAGGATCATCTGTTACTTACAACAATCAATTGGGGATCAGTGCACAGAATCCACTCATCAGTTCAAATGGAATCAACATCAATGCAAATACTGGTGCTATTAGTTTCACACCCACAGCGCTACAGATAGGGGTTGTCTGTGTTTTAGTCGAAGAATTCAGAAATGGGGTTAAAATTGGCGAAGTAATCAGAGATATTCAATTCACTGTAGTTAATTGTTTAAATCAGGCACCTAGTCTCAGTGGTATAAATGGC
>JBILRK010000511.1:0-2646 GCA_044372705.1 Saprospira sp.
ATGAAGCACAGACAGTCTGCCCCAGCGGATTTAGTCTGCCCACAAGAGCCGACTTAGAAACAATGACTAGCACGGTAGGTAACGAGTACTTTACCATCGGTAAAAAATTAAAATCGAGAGATGGCTGGCTGCACAATGAAGAGGGCCGTAATCTGGTAGGTTTCGACCTCTACCCTGCCGGCAATTATGCTATTGACTCAACAGATTACCGCGGACTTGGAGAATATGCGGCTCTATGGACTTCCAGTGAGACCAATTTGCTACAGGCAGTTTATGGCGTTTTGTCCTACAATAGTCCAAATATTTACTATTTCAACCTGGAGAAAAATACAGCCTGCTCCTGCCGTTGTATTAAAAATCAGTAAAGCGTAGATTTAAGTAAATCATAATTGTCCCTTCTCGGAATAAGTAGCTCGCTGAAAAATTTAAGTGATTTAACACAAGAAAAAGTTTCGTTTTTTAAACAAAAGATATCAAAATCGCTTTCAATAAAATTCAAAAGAGCATTTTGTCCTATCTTTGCGGCATGATTATGAATGAAATTTTAAAAGCCTATCAAAAGTCGGATACAATAACCCGACTAAATAACTATTTGAATGGTCAGAATCGTGCCTCTCTAAGGGGTTTATTGGGTTCGCATAGTGCCATGTTGATGCTGGCAGTTGCCAAATTATCGGAAAAACCCATGCTTATTTTGGCCGAAGATAAAGAGGAGGCTGCTTATTTGCAAAACGACCTTGCTACCCTTTTGGAAAGAGGCGAAGCCCTGCTCTTTCCTGATTCCTATCGCCGTCCCAAGGGTTTCGATAAATTGAACCGAAGTGCAGTGCTGCAACGCACCGAAACAATTGGAAGACTTAGTTTAAAAGGAAACTATTACCCAATCATTGTGAGCTATCCCGAAGCCGTTTTCGAAAAAATTGTCGCTCCCGAAAATTTGGAAGAATCGGCCATAAAAGTAAAAGTGGGCGAAAAACTGGATGTAAAGTTCATGGTGGAAGTATTGGTGGATTACGGTTTCGAATTTGCCGATTTTGTCTTCGAGCCTGGTCAGTTCTCGCTCAGAGGGGGCATTATAGATATTTATTCTTACGGAAACGAGCTTCCTTACAGGGTTGAATTGTTTGACGAAGAGGTGGAAAGTATTCGAACCTTCGACCCGACTTCGCAGCTATCAACCCGAAAAATATCTGAAGTAAAAATTGTACCTAATGTAAATACCCAATTCGACAAAAGCCGCAAGGCTTCCCTTTTCGAAATTCTGCCCGAAAACACCCTGCTTTGGGTTCAGAATATGCAGCTGCTGCTCGAAAAATTGCAGGATTGTCTAGACACTGCAAAACACTATGACGATAATGCAAAAAAAACCATCAATCTAAGTGATCAGGAAGAAGAAGCGGCCCTCATGTCGGAGGCGGCATTTGTGAGTCCACAGGAAGCATTGGAAAGTATTGGCAATAAAACGGTATTGGAATTTGGCAGCGGCAATTTTTATCCAAAAGCAAAGGAGTTTGATTTTCATGTTGCAGAACAGCCGCCATTTCAGAAAAATTTTGAAATGCTCATCAAAGAGCTGAAAGACAATAGTATTAAGGGCATTAGCAATTATATTTTTGCAGAAAACCCCAAACAGGTGGAGCGTTTTCAAAGCATTTTTAATGATCTGAAAGCCGATGTTCAATGGACGCCTATCGAAAAAACGCTGCACAGAGGTTTTGTTGATCTTGACCTAAAAATTGCCTGTTATACCGATCATCAGATTTTTGAAAGATTCCATCGCTACAAAACCCGACAAGGTTTCGACAAAAATGTGGTACTGCGCATGAAGACCCTGAACGAACTGAAACCAGGGGATTATGTAACACATATTGACCACGGTGTAGGGAAATACGCAGGATTGGAAAAAATTACGCTCCAGGGCAAGCAGCAGGAAGCGGTAAAACTCATTTTCGATGGCAATGATATGCTTTATGTAGGTATTCAGTCGCTGCACAAAATATCGAAATATATCGGCAAAGACGGCAATCCGCCTTCTGTGCATAAATTGGGTAGCAATGCCTGGGCCAACATCAAGCGCAAAACCAAAAAACAGATCAAGGAATTGGCTTTCGACCTCATACAACTCTATGCCAAGCGCCGTGCTACTGAGGGTTTTAGCTTTCCGCCAGATGGTTATCTGCAAAATGAACTCGAGGCATCCTTTATCTATGAGGACACGCCCGACCAAGCCAAAGCCACCGAGGATGTTAAAAATGACATGAGTAAAGGCTATCCAATGGACCGACTTATTTGTGGCGATGTGGGTTTTGGAAAAACAGAGGTTGCCATTCGCGCTGCTTTTAAAGCTATTACTGCAGGCAAACAGGTCGCAATTTTGGTTCCTACCACAATTTTGGCATTACAGCATTATCGTACCTTCAGCAGCAGACTCAAAGAATTTGGTATCAATGTCGATTATATCAACCGCTTCAGAACTGCAAAGGAAAAGACCGAAGTTTATAAAAAGCTGGAAGAGGGGAAAACTGAGATTCTGATTGGCACACATGCCATTCTCAATCAAAAAATTAAGTTCAAAGACTTAGGACTTTTGATCATAGATGAAGAGCAAAAATTTGGTGTGGGTGCCAAAGAAAAACTGCGCAACAT
>JBILRK010000512.1:0-2644 GCA_044372705.1 Saprospira sp.
CAGCAACATGGCTTCTTTTTTTGTCAATTTTACAATGCCCGTTTTACATCTTGCATCGAGCGTTCTAAAATTCACATAATTACCCCCAAAGCTATATTCTTCGATTGATGCTGAGCTGTTTTTTGTGCTTCTTTTTAATAAATTTTGAATGCGTAGCAGGAGTTCTTCCAATTGAAAAGGCTTAGATATATAGTCATCTGCGCCCTTTTTTAAACCAAAAATTCTGTCCTGCCCGCTATCTTTTGCAGTGATGAAAATTATTGGGATGTCGGTATCCTGCAGTCTTATCTGTTCACAGAGCTGTAAACCGTCAATATCTGGCAGCATGATATCCAACAAAATCAAATCGAAATGTTGATCATTGAAGGTTTTTAGCACTTCACGCCCCCGGTTGAGACCTACCACATCGTAGCCCTCTAGTTCGAGGTTTAGTTTTAGCGTCTCTAAAATTGATTCTTCGTCTTCAACGAGTAAAATCCTACTCATTATTATTAGCAAATTTGTCGTTCTAAAAATTAAAGTAATTCATCATAAATTACTTCATAATTCTTTATTCAAGGAAAAAAACAATTGTGCTGACTACTCTGGCTCTGCGAATATAGGGTTCCCGAGATTCTGAATCAGTTGAAACAGGTTCCTCATCAGTTTGATAATCACCTACAATAGATATTTGTCCCTGAGAAGCAGTTTTTATCTTTCCTAATTTGGCTTTCGAATCATTGGCAAACTGTTCACCTGAGATGCGGGCATTTTTGGTGCTCTCTGCAATTAGTTTGGGCTTAATGGTATTCAGCTCGGGAAATGTATAGTGACTTCCTACATTGGAGGTCAAATCATCACTGATCAGGTCTAGTTCAATCTTCTCCAATTTGTCTGATGTTGTTTTAACGTCTTTGCATTTTAGGACCAAAGTTTGACTTGCCGAGTAGCGATCTACCTTAGTTTTTACCTGTTTCCCATCTTGCCATTCAGTTTCGTAATATCTTTGTAAATCGTTGATATCGATATTTTCTTCACTTATATCTTTATTCTCGAAACCATTGTTTTTTAAGTAATTGAGAATAGCAATTTTCTTAGAATCCGCTTTATTTATGACCTCTTTTAAATTATCGCCCGAAAAGGAAAAACTGATAGTTATCTCTGAAGCAGTAGCTGTCATATCCATTTCGGCCAAGCCTTTTACAGTTACAATTCTGTCTTTATCGCTAAAGGTTTTAAGCCCTCTAAAGATAAAAAAACCAAGGATTGAAAGTCCAAGGAACAAGGATAGCCCCAAAATCAATGACCTTAATTGAAATTTATTTTCCATAGAATTTTATTTGTAAATATTTGAAAAAATAGGTCGGTATATAAGCTCTTAGTTTTTGTCTATTCATTACTAAGAACAACAGTAAAAACCGTTCCTTTTGGTTGGTTATCCTTCAGGCTTATTGTACCACCATGTGCTTCTATAACTTTCTTAACAATATAAAGCCCCAAGCCAGTTCCTTTGGTTTTTCGGGTATGTTCGCTGCCGATTCTATAAAATTTGTTAAATATCTTTTCTCTTTCCGACTTAGGAATACCCGACCCAAAATCGGCAATTTCAATAACTATTTGCTGCTTTTTTTTAGAAGCTTTAACCTGTATAGATTCCCCATCTTCGGAATATTTGATAGCATTTTCAATAAGGTTTGAAAAAGCGGTGGACAGCGTACTTCTATCTGCTTTGTTAAGGTATAAACCTTCTTCCGTATCAAAATTGATCTTACCTGAGAACTTAGGCCTGGCCCAACTTATTGTTTCTGTTAGCAATTCATTTAAGTTGAGCTCCTCAAAAACATATTCATATCCGCCCTCAACTCTTGCGGCCAAAAGCAGATCCTGTACCAGACGATGTAATCTGTCATTCTCCTTTAAGCCGTTTGTGCTCAATTTTTGAAGCTGTTCCTGATTAAGTTGTCTTTTTTGAATGGTTTCCAATACTAATTGAACCGATGCTAGTGGCGATTTTAACTCATGCGTTATTGATAATAAAAAATTCTGCTGTTGCATTGCCAAGGCTAATTCTTTCTGTCTGATGCGATAAATTCTCCAAAGGCCCAATAAAAGTATAATCATAAATACCGCTCCTTCTCCTATTATCATCCAGCGTTGTCGTGAAAATCTTGCAAGCAGGGCTTTTTTTTCTGCTACAAGCTTGGTCCCATTTTCTACTTTGCTGATTTCGATAATCTCCAGTTTTTCTAACTGTGCTTGCAATACCTCTCTATTTTTGGCATGCAACAAGTAAGACCACCAGAATCCGGCAGCGAGAATATAAATGACAATTAGTGTAAAAAGGATATTTCCGGATTTTTTCATGAATTAAAAAGTCCTAAAACATTTGAAAAAAAAGAGGCAGCAAATAGGCTACCTCTGTAATTTTTAGATTTTTTTCAACACCATCTTCTGGGTAACTCTGTATTTCTTTCCGGTCGATTTATAGGTTCGAACTCTAAAGCAATCAAGTACAATTTTTTTGGTAGAGCTTTTTTGTGCATTAATGTTTGTATTCATAGAGGTGTAATCCTTTCCTCCTTTAACATCACCTTTTTTAGCAAAATAGGCATTGTCTACATTACCATTCTCATTGATATCAACTGTTACATAAGCAGTAACCTCA
>JBILRK010000513.1:0-2643 GCA_044372705.1 Saprospira sp.
GGGCACCCAGCAGGCATTCAGACCCAAGAGCCTTGCACGGCGAATGAGTACATCCTGAATGGTATTGTTGAGCATGTGACCCATGTGTAGCACACCGGTAACATTGGGTGGTGGAATAACGATGCTGTAAGCTTTTCGCTCATCGGGCGTGGAATGGAAATATCCTTTTTCGGTCCAATGTGCGTACCATTTTCTCTCGGTTTCCTGTGCGTTGTAGTGTTTGTCCATCATAGATTATCAGATTGTCAGAAGTCAGATTGTCAGACTTTGGTATGGAAGATTCCATTGCGAAATTTTGCAAAGATACAATTTTTAAGTTGAAGTCAAGGTTCAGAAATTCTAATTTCAACCTTCTGATTTTATCTTTCAATGTAGTTTCGGCCACTGATTGTGCGGTGAAAATAATATTTTTTCAACGCAAAGAAAAGTTTCAATTGCAAAAAGAGCCCTATAAATGGCAATTTAATCCAAATTGCTTAGTTTTGAATCTTAAACGAAGTTTATGAATAAGTTATCAGCCATTAAAGCGGCTAAAATATTGGAAAATCCAAATCTGTTTGCAGCGATTTGGCTGATTCTGTCGGTTGTTGCAGCACTTAAACAGTATTATACCGAAAAATTCAATAATTATAAAATATTCCAATACGTTTATTATCATACAGTTGATAAGGTTTCGCTCTATGCCGAATACCCACAGGAATATTACGACCACAATCACTATGGGCCGCTTTTCTCCATAATCATTATGCCTTTTGCTCTGCTGCCCGATGTTTTGGGTATGAGCCTATGGAACCTCGCCAATACAGCTTTTCTACTTTTTGCTGTTTACAAACTACCTCTAACGAATGTTCAAAAGTCATTGATTCTGCTTATCTCTGCTCATGAATTTTTGACCACTTCACTTAGTTTTCAATTCAACCCCTCCATATCGGCAATTATAATCCTCTCCTATGTTTTCATTGATAAAAAGCAGGATTTTTGGGCGGCCATGCTCATTGTTTTTGGCACCTTTATCAAGCTTTATGGAATAGTCGGGCTGGCTTTCTTTTTCTTTTCCAAAAACAAACTGAAGTTCATTCTTTCTCTTCTATTTTGGTCGGCAGTCTTTTTTGTATTGCCTATGGCAATTTCATCGCCCGAGTTCATTATTAATTCGTACAAAGACTGGTACGAAAGGCTGATTTTAAAAAACAAGGAGAATATCTACCTGAGCAATATGCAGGACATTTCGCTGATGGGAATGATAAGAAAGATTGTTGGAAACCCCAATTTACCTAACCTTCCATTTATTTTGGGTGGAATGATAATGTTGGGACTCTGTTATCTGCGCATCTCGATGTATAAAGTTGAAAAATTCAGGCTTTTACTCCTTTCTTCTGTTTTGATTTTTACGGTAATTTTCAGCACTGCATCTGAATCGCCCACTTATATCATCGCATTTATGGGTTTTGCGCTTTGGTTTGTGCTACATCCAAAAGCAAATTATTGGCAGATAGTACTATTGGTTTTAACCTTGGCAGTCAGCAGTTTCTCGCCCTCCGATCTTTTTCCGGCCTATTTGAGAGAACATTTTGTAAAGCCTTATGCCCTTAAAGCCCTGCCTCTAGTCGTAGTTTGGGCTTGTATCGTTTATGAAATGTTAATTTTAAAAGTTGAATATATCAATAAAGCTGTTAAATGACAGAAATAAATAGGAGTGTAGTTTATTTAATAAAAAATTAGTCTTTTTAAAGTCTATAAATTGTTGTTAAATAATTGAACAGTAAAGCATAACATCTGTTTATTTTAGTCGGTAATGTATTTTTTGACATTTGTAAAAATTCAAATTTCGGTACGGATATGAACTATAAAATTTACTTTTGTTAAAACTTATAACGACATAAGTATATTTTGACCTTTACCGAATTCTATTAGATTAGCTATCTGACACTATGAAAAAACTTTACACGGCCCTGTTTTTATTTATAATTGGATGCGCTCCCCTATATTCCCAAACAACTTATGTTATGGGAGCCGCAAGTGGAGTAAATGGCGCTACAGCAAATGCACTGAATGGTAGCACCGTCACAATCGACTGTGGGACTACAAACAATTTCAGAGACTCCGGAGGTTCGGGTGCCAACTATGGCCTCAATGAAAATATCACCGTAACTTTCTGTTCCAATAGTGGGCTTCCACTTTATTTCGATTTTAGAGCGGCAAGCTCTTCTTTAAATCTTGATGCAGGGACAGGCGACACCTTGTTTTTCTTTGACGCCACCAGTGGAGCTTTGATAGCAATGCTTACGCAATCCGATGATTACGCATTTTCAACACCAACAGTAGGTACAAGCAGCACTTGCGTACGAGTTGTTTGGAGATCGAATGGCGCAGCTGTCGACGGTGGCTGGGATGGAACAATCAGCTGTGTTGCAGCACCATCTTGTGCATCAAACCCTGCTCCAGCAGATGTTTTTCTTCAGGCGCCAGTGATTTGTAACCTCAATAACTATTGCGGCAGAACCGACACATACTATGGTGAAGACGCCCCTTATAATTTTGGAGGCACCGGTGGTGGCTGTCCGACACCTGCTGACGGACTTTTTGGAGGTACGCTCGAAAATAATTCATGGTTAGCTTTTCAGGCATCTTCCACAACAGCAA
>JBILRK010000514.1:0-2642 GCA_044372705.1 Saprospira sp.
CCGCTTTTGCAATGGGTGGCAGCGTTACCGCAGGTAATTCATCTCAAACATCCGATGGTGCAGCATTTGTCCTCGTAGTAAGCGAAGAAATGGTGAAACAACTCAACCTCAAACCCATTGCTCGTATGGCTGCCTGCGCAGTTGGTGGTGTTGAGCCACTTTACATGGGTATTGGCCCTTGCGTGGCGATTCCAAAAGCCTTAAAACAGGCCGGCATCAGTCAGAACGACCTGCAATTGATTGAATTGAACGAAGCCTTTGCTGCTCAGTCATTGGCTGTAGTGCGCGAGCTAGGCCTCAATCCCGATATCATCAATGTAAACGGTGGTGCCATCGCTTTGGGTCACCCGCTCGGATGCAGCGGAGCCAAATTATCGGTTCAACTCTTCAATGAAATGCGCCGCCGCGACCTTAAATACGGAATGATTTCTGCCTGCGTGGGCGGTGGTCAGGGCATTGCCGGTATTTATGAAATGCTGTAAATGAGATTTGAGATGGTAGATTTGAGATAAGAGAAATCTTGTCTGAATTCCCAGCTGAATTTTTAAAAGCTCCTGTCGAAAGATGGGAGCTTTTTTTTACAGGAAATGAACTTATGGAAATGCTTATAATCTCAAAATCAAGGTTTAAAATATATTTGATTTGTATTACTGATTATAACTTTGCAAAAATAACTTATTTCAAAGCGCTTTGTCTCCCTCTAATTCTTTTTCAATTTCTTCAATAGATGGCAGACTACTTTTTAGGTTTTCGGGTAAAGAACGGATTATTTCATTTTCCCAGTTAGAGATTCCAATAGGATTGCTTATACCTGCCAGTGAATATTCCGCTACAACTCTGTCTTTATCTTTAACCAGAAGCAAACCTATTGTTTTATTGTCGTTTTTATCACACAATGAATCATTAACCACGTTCATGTACATATTTAACTGACTGATGTGCCCAGGCTCTAGTTTTCCTGTTTTAAGCTCAATCACAACATAACACTTAAGCTTAATATGATAAAAAAGTAAATCTAAATAATAATCACTGTCCCCTAATTCTAGATGAATCTGTCTGCCAACAAATGCAAAACCCTGCCCTAATTCCAATAAGAATTTTTGAATATGGTCTATTAATTTTTGCTCCAGCTCTTTCTCTTTTAAATTGCCTGTATTTCCTAAAAAATTGAAAATATATGGGTCTTTAAAAGTCTGATTTGCAAGATCAGAATCCAATGGAGGAAAAGCTTCCTTAAAGTTATTCACCGAATTGCCTTCTCTTAAATGTAATTTGCTTTCAATTTGAAAAACCAACATATCTTTACCAAATCCATTTTCAATCGTTTTTTTAGCATACCAAATTCTATGCTCAGGTTCTTTAATCTTGTCCATTAATGTGATATTACTTCTCCATGGAATTTGTGCAACGCAGCGTTGCACAAATTCAAAGTCAGACCAAGATTCTGCAAATTTTCGCATGTATTTTAAATTTCTTGGCGAAAATCCCGTTTCCTCTGGAAAAGCTTCTTTCAGATCTGCTGATAATCTATCAATAACCTTTGTTCCCCAACCCTCAATATCTTGTTTGCCAAGAATCGCTTTTCCAATATGCCAATACATAATTATCATGCGTTGATTAGCCTGAAGAAGGGTATTCAGCTTTTCTTTTCTGATGAATAATTTTAGGTCATCGATAAAAGATTTATAGTCAGTGGGCATCTTTTTTTGATTTTCTGCCACTGGAAAAACAACATTCTCAATTTCTCTACCCAATTGATTTCTTTTCTTTTTCATTTTTTCTTTGTTATTTATTTTTTTCTAAGTAACACTCCTGATAATTAGATTTACTTAACTTTTGTTGACATTAAAATAAAAATTTCATTCTTAAGGTAAAGCACTTAGATTTGCTTTTCAATTAAGTTATAACCTTATGTGGCTATTATAATCATATTTTATCTATGAAATCACGACAACTTCGTCAATTTCAACAATTCCAACTGACTGATTAAGGTATCAAAACTCATCACTGTTATCCTTTCATTGTGTTTATACATCTCCGAAACCGAGGGTGTAACCACAAAAACAGGAATGTCCCCCAGGTCTTTGGAGGCGATGCCGGTACCGCGACTGATACTTGGCGCATTGCTTGTCTTAATTTCAATGCCCAGCACTGGCTCATATCCTTTTACCAATAATAAATCGAGTTCCGTACCGTCTTGGGTTCTATAGAAATAATAGCTGATATTATTTTTTAGCACAGCAATAACCTGTTGAATGACAAAACTTTCCCATGAATTTCCCCTGCCTATAAAACCAGATAAATCGTCCTGATTTTCAATATTGAACAAGGCATGCAAGAGGCCTGTATCGCGAATGAAAATTTTCGGCGATTTTACCAGCCTTTTTTTCGAATTGAAAAAATAAGGCTCCAGTCTTCTGATGAGAAAAGCATTTTCGAAATAATCGAGGTATCTTTTTACTGTATTGATATCAATGCCCAATGATTTTGAAAATTCAGTATAGTTACATAATTGGCCCTGAGCATGCGCAATCATTCTGAGTAAGTTTTTCAACAATATGGGCGAGGCCGAAAGTCCAAGAATAGGCAGTTCTCTTTCCAGATAAGTTTGAATAAACTGCACACGCATTTCCAAACTGATT
>JBILRK010000515.1:0-2632 GCA_044372705.1 Saprospira sp.
AGATATCGTTAAATTAGGTGTTCCCGATTCTTTGCTTTTGGTTTTGCTGCCCCAAAAAGTTAAAATATCCTGTATTGTAGGATTAAGTGATTTTGATTTGATAAGCCCAAATGATTTTAGAGTCACAGCAGATTTTTCTAAAGTCAAGCTAAATGACAGAACAACTGTGAGGCTTGAATTGGAAGATTATCCGGGCTTTGTAGACAAGATAAGAATGCAACCCAAGGAAGTTGATTTTATCATCAGAAGTAAAAAATAAAAAGAGTATGACCCTAGGGTCATACCCAATAATACACTTTCGGAAAACAAAATAAATTTTGTATTCAAAATAAAGTTAGTAAATAGTTTTATGAAATAAAAAATATTTAAACAATTATTTTGAAATAAATTAATTATGCAGAATATTTAATATGCTGGTTCCTTACATTAAAAGCTTTGAAGCTTATCTTCAATTGGAAAAGGGTTTGGCTCAAGCTTCGATATTTGCATATTTAAATGATTTAAGAAAATTAGATGAATACTTTGAGTTGAAAGGTTTGAATTTTTCCGTTCAGGGTTTATCATTACAATCTTTACAGGAATTTCTTCAGTATTTAAACGAATTGGGCTTTGCATCTGCTTCGCAGGCAAGAATGTTATCGGGGATTAAATCTTTTTTTTCTTTTTTAGTACTCGAAAAAATTCTGGAAATAAGCCCGGCTGAGCTATTAGAGGCTCCGAAACTTGACAAAAAATTACCTGAGGTTTTGTCATACGATGAGATAGAAATGATGTTAAATTCAATTGATCTTTCTAAAGCTGAGGGGCATAGGAATAGAGCAATGATTGAGGTCTTATATGCCTGCGGGCTTCGCGTCAGTGAATTGACAGGTTTGAGAGTTTCTAGTCTTTATCCCGAAATTGGTTTTGTAAGGGTGATAGGAAAAGGAAATAAAGAAAGATTAGTGCCAATAGGCGAGAGTGCACTGAAACAACTTGGATTCTATCTCGAAGATAGAAAGCAGATGGATAATATTGATAAAAAATCTGAAGACATTGTCTTTTTGAATCGTAGGGGAAAGCAGCTCACCCGTAATATGATTTTCCTAATTGTAAAGGAAGCAGCTGTGGCTGCCGGGGTAGATAAAAATGTTTCGCCTCATACGTTCAGGCATAGTTTTGCGACTCATCTGCTCGAAGGTGGAGCTGATTTGAGAATAGTGCAACAGTTATTAGGGCACGAATCTATAACTACAACTGAAATATATACGCACCTGGATATGCAATATCTGCGCGAAACTTTGAGAAGTTATCATCCCAGAAATAGAAAAAAATAGCCGCAATACAAAGTATGCGGCTATTTTGATGAAAGGTTGATTCAGTAAGTTTTACTTTTTTATAAAGGTGAATTTATCCTTTGTCAATCTCATAGTACCTCCCAATTTGTATTCAGTTGGACGCACTTTAATCTGTTCGGCGGATAATAGGGCAACTTCGAGTTCATCACCCGTTTTAGGGAGAAAAACAAATACTGAACAGCAGTCATTTCCCTGCAGCCTATTCTGAACATTTTTTGAACTAAACTGTGAAAAATCATTTTCATTGGTCAGTATTTCTTCCAATAAAAGACCAGTCTTACCTATTAACTTGTCATTGGCATCAAAACGTAGGAAAATTGGATTGAAGCCTGTGCTACCGCTTGGTCTGAATTCATGATACCCTAAAAGGGATTCACCATTTTCCAGTTTCAACAATTTTAGTTCAACTATATTGCCGTTATTCCTTCCAGAATTTTCGTCATTGAATTTAATCGTAGTAAACATTTCTGAGGGAATATTTTCTAAGATTTCTACTTTGACCTGCTGACTCATTGCCTTTCTAAAATAAATCAATGGAGTGGGATCATCGGCATTACTTTTTTTAGTTTTGTCTTCTTTTGCAGTTTCCGAAGCTTCTGCATTTGAACTATCATCGGATTTTTGAGCCTGACTGCAAGAGAAAATACTTATTAAGCCGAGGGCACAAATTATAATTTGTTTTTTCATTTTAGTAAAAAGTTGAATTTGGTTAACTAATAATCGAGTAATGCTTCCAATACCTCAGGCTCTGCAATTGGTTCAAAATTTTTGAGCGGATTCAGATATCCGAAATGACGGTAGAAATTTCTTTGAATTTTGAAAGAAATCCTGTTTAGATTGGTAATTTCAGAAAGTTTGAATATTTCTCCTTCAGCTACTGATAAAACAAGACCTTCTGATCCAATTTTAAGTTTGGCTGAGAGAGAATCAATCCCATCAACTGCAATCAGTTTGATTTGTAAAAGATTTTCTTTCTCTTTTTCTATCTCGTAGGCATAGACCATACTGCGAACGGGCTGCTTTGGATTGCTGTATGGCAGCTGCAGATAAATTTCCTTTTCTCCGATAAAAATCACGTATTCACCAAGCTTTTCTTGGAAATCAGCCAAGGATTTTTCGAATTCGGCCATTTTTTCAGTATCATTTGCGATTGATTCCGGAGCCTTAATATTGAACTGATTAAAAACCCAGGCCTTTCCGATGACATTTTTTAGCAGAGGATGGCTGCTGTTTTTAGAAACTCCCGAGTTTGTACTAATAATTTCCTGTCTGACCGATTTAACATAATCCATGAG
>JBILRK010000516.1:0-2630 GCA_044372705.1 Saprospira sp.
GCTGCAGTCTGTAGGCTGTCAGATATTGTTTTTACCAGAGGTTGAAGAGATTTATCCGCAGGATTTAGTCGAACCAGAATTCGACTTAAACGGACTGGACTTACCCATGGAAGGCGCAAAAAGACCCGGACATTTCAAGGGAGTTGTGCGGGTTGTACACCGACTGCTTGATATTGTAAAACCCGACAGTCTGTACATGGGGCAAAAAGATTTTCAGCAATATTCTATTATTGCCAATATGCTCAGGCAGATGAATTCGAAGATTCGACTTGTAAGGGTGCCAATAGTGAGAGAGATCGATGGATTGGCAATGAGTTCGCGCAATGTAAGACTTAGCCAAGCAGGTAGGGAAAAGGCGCCGATTCTCTACAAAGTATTACAGGAAATTGAGTATTATGTAAACAGTCAGCCCTTTCCAATACCAAAAAATGCCCTTGAAATTGCTCATGCTTTATTTCAGCAGCATGGAATCGAAAATATTGATTATTTCGAAATAGTTGATGGAAATACACTTCATGAATTACATAGTTTTGAGGACAGTAACTTTGCGGTAGTCTGTGCTGTTATTGTTATTGATGCTGTGAGATTATTGGATAATGTTATACTTTTTGAGAAATAATGGACGATCTCGAAATTGAAAAAAATGGTATAATTACTTTAATTGAGTCTTGGAACAATGACAATATTGTTCTTGCCCTCGAAATTTTAAAGGGCAATCCCAATCTTCATAGATTAGTAAAAGAGCATTACAAAGAACCCTTGAAAGTTATTTTTTCTAAGGTTTCATTGGATGATTTTATCAACTTTCCCCAAAGGCTTGCAGGGCAAATAAGAGCTAATAAAAAGATTCCAAAACTGAAATTAATTGAATCTGTATTGCCCCTTGTTCCAATTTCCAGACTGAGTTTAGCATCAATGCATATCGAAATCATACCATGGTATGTTTATAAATTACCTCAATTGATTGAATTGGATCTCTCCTCAAACAACATCAAGTCGGTCTCTTCAGAAATAAATCAGCTTATTAACCTCGAAGTTTTAAATTTGAATTATAATCTCTTGCAGGAATTACCTCAAGAAATAGGGTCACTTGAAAAATTAGAGAAATTACAGTTGGATTTCAATTATATTGAAGTCATTCCAGAAAAATTAGGAAACCTGAAAAATCTTCAGTGGCTTTGCCTTGAAGCAAATAAAATTGAGGTTTTGCCTAATTCGCTTAGCGGATTACAGGCACTTTATTGGTTGAGTATAGAAAAAACGCCTTTGGGAGACCGACATAACATTAAAAGCGGAAGCTATTTGAATTCGAGCGATGAGCAGTTTAAAAAACTTCTGGCTTAAGATTGTCTAAATATAGTACAAATGGTAAATTTTGAACGTTTTGTTTTAAGTAATGGCCTAAGGCTTTTGGTTCATCCCGATCCTACAACGCCTATGGCGACGGTATGTGTAACTTACAATACCGGCACCAAAAATGAGGATGCTGACAAAACAGGATTTGCACATCTTTTTGAGCATCTTATGTTCTCCGGTTCGAAGAATGCACCCAATTTTGATGATATTATACAGAATGCCGGGGGTGAAAACAATGCCTTTACCAATCAGGATATGACGGTTTATTATGATATTGTTCCGCTTGATAACCTGGAAACGGCGCTTTGGATTGAAGCCGATCGTATGCATCAGTTAAAACTTACCCAAAAATCGCTCAATCGTGAACGGAAAGTGGTGGTAGAGGAGTTCAAAGAAACCTGTGTGGATGAACCATATGGCGATATTTGGCATCATATCGGCCCACTTTTGTACAAAGATCACACCTATAGTGTGCCCACAATTGGTAAGGACATAAGTCATGTCGAAAATGCCGAACTGTCTGACATAGAATCTTTTTACAGAAATTTTTATTGCCCCTCCAATGCCATTCTTACAGTAAGTGCAAATGTTGCTCCGGGAGAGGTGATCAAGCTCGTAGAGAAATATTTTGGAGATATACCTGCCGGGAAACCTATCTTTAAAGAGATTCCAAAAGAAAGGGAACAGCTTGAGATTAGAAGAGCTACAGTAGAATCGAAGGTGCCTACCCCTGCTATATTCATGATTTTTCATTGCGCCGCCCGTAAAACTGTGGACTATTATTTCGATGAGGTGTTATCCGATATCTTAGGAGAGGGAGACTCGGCCCTTATTTATAAAAGACTTGTTAAAGAGAAAGAAATTTTTTCTGAAGCCGATGTTTATATCACAGGTACAATTGATCCTGGTTTGTTCATCCTTGAAGGTAAACTCAATGAAAATATAAGCTTTGAAACTGCCGAGGCCGCACTTTGGGACCTTCTGGATGATATTAAATCTAAACCCTTGGACGAAAAAGAGTTAACAAGACTTCAAAATCGAATTGAACATAACCTAGAATTTGCAGAAGTTACAGCTTTTCACAAAGCAGTGAATTTGGGTTATTATGAATTGCTTGGAAATGCCAACTGGATAAATGAAGAAGGGCAGCGTTACAGAGAAATTACAGTTGAAGACTTACATAAAAGGGCAAGTGAGCTTTTCTCAAAGGAAAAAGTTTCTTTGCTTTATTACAAAGCAAAGGCAGAATAGCGTTAAAATTTTCTAATTATTAC
>JBILRK010000286.1:0-4174 GCA_044372705.1 Saprospira sp.
CTCCTAAAGCTGCTGCAGCCGAGAAAGCACTCATCACCACGCCCATAGCTCCTGCCCTCTTTTCAATAGGAAAAGTATCGCCTACTGTTGACAATATAAGTGCATTTAGCACCCCGCCGAATATGCCAGTCAGCATACGGGCTAAAACAAGGGTTATATAGCTGTTAGACATTCCGCACACAAGGGTTCCTAACATAAAACCTAGATAAACAATAAGTAAGGTCTTTCTGCGGGGCAATTTGTCAATAAATAATGCCGATATTAAGACAGCTACACCTGCGCTGATAGTATAGGAAGCTACCAAAAAACCAAATTGCTGCGCTGATATATCCAATGTTTTCATGAGCAGAGGCCCCAATGGCATCATTACCATGAAATCCATGATATGTGTAAACTTTGCACCTGCCAAAGATGCAAGCAACAATTTTTCCTGACGCTTATATGGCATTTGAATATATCTCTAATACAAATTAAAAGATTCTGAACAAAGGCAGCTAAGAATAGTTGATAAAAAATTCTATGATTCCTTTTCAAATCATGCAAATAAAGTTATTTTTAAGCATTCTCCCGATTTTAATTCAGATTTATTGGAATTAAAAAATCAATTTAATTTATAAAACATTGATAATCTAAAATCAATTATGAAAGGAATCATCTTAGCCGGCGGCTCGGGTACCAGACTTTACCCATTAACCATTGCCGTAAGTAAGCAACTTATGCCGGTTTATGACAAACCAATGATATATTACCCTTTATCTACTCTTATGTCGGCAGGCATTAAAGAGATTCTGATAATTTCTACACCTTACGATTTGCCAAATTTTAAAAAACTCCTAGGAGATGGTGCCGAAATTGGCTGTAAGTTCAGTTATGTCGAACAGCCTAATCCGGAGGGAATTGCTCAGGCCTTTATACTTGGCGAGGAATTTATAGGCGACGACCATGTAGCCTTGATTCTGGGTGACAATATTTTTTACGGGAGCAAGCTTGACGAACAATTACTTCAAGCCTCGAAAAACGATGAAGGTGGTGTTATTTTCGCTTATCCTGTTTCCGATCCTGAAAGATACGGAGTAGTTGAATTTGACCCACATGGTAATGCCATCTCTATTGAAGAGAAGCCTGCAGAGCCAAAATCGAATTATGCTGTACCTGGCATTTATTTTTATGACAATTCGGTAGTGGAGATTTCTAAAAATCTAAAACCTAGCCCCCGTGGCGAATTGGAAATAACTGATCTAAACCTTGAATACCTTAAACGCCAACAGCTTAAGGTAATGAATATGGGTCGTGGCGTTGCCTGGCTCGATACTGGAACCATCACCTCGCTCATGCAGGCTGCCCAATTTATTGAGGTTATTGAACAAAGACAGGGTTTAAAAATAGGGTGTATTGAGGAAATTGCCTATCAGATGGGCTTTATCGATGCAACTCAATTGGAAAAACTAGGAGAAAAATACAAAAAAAGTGGATATGGCGAATACCTGCTTCGTCTGCTGAAAATGGGCTACTAGCTGATTTTTTTAACCTTTTTCAAAATTATTTGTTGTTTTTGGAAATTTAGGTTTAAAAATTACTAAAAAAAGCTATTTTTACTCTGCAGACAAATGAATCGACTTATTAAATCATCTTTAATTTAATTTAATAGCAATGGATATTTTAAAACAGAAGTTTGCCGAAAAAGCTGCAGCGCTTTTTCAGGAAAACAAAGAACTTCTCAAAAACCACGGGCATGTTAAGCTCTGTGAAGTAACTATAGATCAGGCATTCAAGGGAATGCGCGACATCAAATGTATGATTTGGGAACCTTCTGAACTCGATGCCCATGATGGTATTCGTTTCCGTGGTTACTCAATCAATCAGTTAAGATCTTCTCTACCACGTATTCCAAACGGAAAAGAACCTATGCCCGAGGGTCTTTTTTGGCTCATGATGACGGGTGACATTCCTACTAATGAGGAGGCATACTGGGTATCTGACGAATGGAAAAAGCGCTCTGAGGTGCCTCAACATGTTTTCGAAATGCTTGAGTCTTTGCCCAAAACTACTCATCCAATGACTCAGTTTTCGATGTCAATTCTTGCCATGCAAACTGATTCAATTTTTGCACAAAGATACGACGAGGGTATGCCCAAAGAAGAATATTGGGACGCTTACTACGAAGATAGTATGAACCTAATTGCAAAACTTCCTAGAATTGCAGCCTACATATACCGTCGTTCATTTCACAATGGCAATCATATTGCACCCGATCCAAATCTAGACTGGGGTGGAAATTATGCGCACATGTTGGGTAATTCTGACGACCCTATGTTCAAAACATTGATGCGTCTTTACCTGACCATACATGCTGACCATGAAGGAGGTAACGCTTCTGCTCACGCTACACACCTAGTTGGTTCTACATTAAGCGATCCTTATTATAGTCTTTCTGCTGGTATTAATGCACTTGCAGGACCTTTGCACGGTTTGGCCAATCAAGAGGTTATCAAATGGATTCTTGAAATGATTGATGACTTGGGCACCAACACACCTACAAATGATGAACTTTCTGATTACATCCACAGAACACTTTCTGAAGGTAAAGTTATACCAGGTTATGGTCACGCTGTATTGCGTCAGCCAGACCCAAGATATATTGCCCAACGTCATTTTGCTGAAGAACATATCAAAGACGATCCTATCGTGAATATCGTATGGAGACTCTTTACAATTATTCCACCAATTCTTCAAGATCTTGGAAAGGTTAAGAATCCATGGCCAAATGTTGATGCACATTCAGGTGCCTTGCTTATGCACTACGGCATGAATGAGTTCAGCTATTACACTGTTCTTTTCGGTGTTTCTCGCGCTTTGGGTGTTTTGGCCGCAGGTATCTGGTCGAGAGCATTGGGAATGCCATTAGAGCGTCCTAAATCATTGACTTCTAAAGCAGTCAAAAAATTCTTAGAAGAAAAAGCAGCAGCCGACGCCTTGAAGCAAAGCAGCTAATTTTCAATATATCATTAAATACAACCCCGTTTCTTCACTAGATTCGGGGTTTTTTATTTTGTATTAAATCCTAATTTTGACAAATCATCCCAAAAATCAGGATATGATTTTGCTACTACATCCGCATCGTCGAATTTTACAGTTCCATATATCAAAGCCAGGGCTGCGAATGACATAGCCATTCTGTGATCCTTATATGTTTTTATTTGCTTTGGATTTGCATGCTTATCAATTCCTTTTTTGATAATAATTATTTCATCATCAGCATCAATTTCTGCGCCTAGAGCTTCCAATTCATTTTTAAGTGCTGCAATGCGGTCAGTTTCTTTTATTTTAAGTGTTTTAAGCCCTTTTAGTGTTGATGGGATATTCAATGCCGCACAAATAACTGTTATAGTTTGAGCCAGATCCGGACAATTTGTAAAATCATATTCGAAATTAGACGGAATTTTTCTATTCCGGTTACTTATTAAGACTGTTCCATTCGCCTCAAATTCAGTACTTATGCCAAATTCATTCATAATCTCCGCTATTCTTGAATCCCCTTGAATACTACCCTGGTATAGGGTTTTTAACCTGATGTTTATACTGTTACTAGAAATTGCCGCAATTGAATAATAATAGGATGCCGCCGACCAGTCTGATTCAATGGCATAAGATATTGGCTTGTATTTACCAGATTCTACACTGATTGAATACTTGTCTTTATGTACTATCTGCCCAAAATGTTCCATCAGACTAATGGTCATATCTATGTATGGCTCCGAAACTACCCCATTCCTAATGTTTATTTTTAAACCATTTGGTAAACAAGGCCCAATCATTAGCAAGGCAGAGATGTATTGACTACTCACTGATGCGTCAACGCTTATTTCATTGGAATAATCATCAAAATTACCACTACTGATCGATAAGGGGGGATATCCAATTTTAGCTGAATAACTAATTTTCGCCCCCAAAGAATTTAGTGCATCTACCAAAACTGCTATAGGTCGCTGCAACATTCTTGCACTACCTGTAAGAAAATGTTTGCCAGGTTTCAAAGCTAAATATGCCGTCATAAATCGAAAGGCTGTACCAGCATCGCCGGCATCCAAAATCAGTTCATTGCTATTTTTTAGCAAGCGACTCATGATAGCAGTATCAGAGGCTTTTGATAGGTTATCAATTTCAGTTTCTTTTT
>JBILRK010000125.1:0-6039 GCA_044372705.1 Saprospira sp.
TGCTAATACTTTTTGACCCATTTAAACTTATCAATGGGCAATGGTTCGAGGATGATTCTTTAAAACTAAGTTTGAGGGAAGGCATATTTGCTTTCTTATAGGTACAAAGACTACTTTTAATATTTCTAAAAACTTAAACAATTCTTAGCTTCTATGTGCTGCGACAATTACTGATAAAATCTTTTATGAAAAGTCGTGCAATATGTTTGTTGTCCAAGCCTCGGGAGCTTGTAGAAACAGTTCCTTGGTTCTAGGCCAAATTTTTTTGAACAATTCAGACTTTCGGTAATCGTCCAAATCTGCTTCAGTTGTCCAATGACTGTATGAAAAAATTATATTCGGCTGATTTTTGTCCTGCAAAACCTGAAGATATTGACAGCCTGCTGCATTTCGAATTTGCAACTTATACTCTTCAAAAAAATTAATAAAAACTTCGGTGCTTTCGGGTCTGAAAGTCATTTTAACAATTCGTACAAACATATAATCAGATAATTTTCTTCAATTTACAAAAATACAGTATTAAAGCTATACAAATCTAGCTCTATCCTTATTCGTTAATTTGATAAATTTAGAAAAAAAACATACATAAATCTCATAATTTTTCTTATTTTTATATGGAATACAACTGCAATCCAATTTTAAAACCAATAATTGCATTCAGCTGAATATTAATAATTCCAAACACTATATGACCTCAGATAAATCAGTTTTACAGGAATACCTTAAACAGTTTTACGGATTTAATAAATTTAAAGGTAATCAGGAAGCAATTGTACAGAGTGTGCTAGATGGTAAAGATACTTTTGTCATAATGCCTACCGGCGGTGGAAAGTCATTATGCTATCAACTTCCTGCCATGATTCCTGAGGGTACTGCTATCATTATTTCCCCTCTTATTGCTTTGATGAAAAATCAGGTGGATTCAATCAGGTCATTTTCAGAGTCTGACAGGACTGCTCATTTTTTGAATTCTTCCCTTTCGCGAGCGCAGACAAAAGAGGTAAAACAGGATATCACCGACGGGCATACCAAAATGTTATACATTGCACCAGAGACACTTACTAAGGTTGAAACCCTCGATTTTTTGCATAATATCAATGTATCATTTGTAGCGATTGACGAGGCTCACTGTATCTCAGAGTGGGGACACGATTTCAGACCTGAGTATAGAAGAATTCGATCAATGATTGAGAGTCTAAATAAAGAAATTCCAATTATTGCACTCACTGCAACTGCCACTCCGAAAGTTAGGCTAGATATAGTAAAGACCCTTCGCATGGAGGAGCCAAATGAATATGTCTCTTCTTTCAACAGAGATAATCTTTATTATGAAATAAGGCCTAAGGGTAAAAGAGAAGATGTATTCAAAAATATCGTACAGTTTATCAAAAATATGCCCAATAAATCGGGTATTATATATGTACAAAACCGTAAAACCACCGAAGACATTGCCAAACTTTTACAGGTGAACGATATAATTGCCTCGCCCTATCACGCAGGTCTGGAGGCAAAGGTACGAAGCGACACCCAAGACGACTTCTTAATGGAAAGAATCCATGTAATTGTTGCTACTATAGCCTTTGGTATGGGCATCGATAAACCAGATGTGCGTTTCGTTATACACTATGACATACCCAAAAGTATTGAAAATTATTATCAGGAAACCGGCCGTGCTGGTAGAGATGGCCTCGAAGGACATTGTATTGCCTATTATTCTCACAAAGACATTCAGAAATTAGAAAAGTTCCTTCGTGACAAACCAGTTTCTGAACGTGAAATGGGTGCTCAATTGCTTTCAGAAATGATTGCATATTCCGAAACCACCGCTTGTCGCAGGCATTTTCTACTTCATTATTTTGGTGAAGAATATGTAGCAAAAGAATGTTCTGAAAATAAAATGTGTGATAATTGCCGTTTTCCTAAACAGATAATTGATGTTCAGGAAGAGCTACAATTGGTAATTGAAACCATTGATCAATTAAATCAAAGAGCTTTATTAAAAGAAGTTGCCGATGTACTTCTAGGTAACAAATCGCAAACTGTACTCAATTTTAAATATGATAAACTTCCCCTTTTTGGCGAGGGAAGGGAAAAAGATGAGCACTTCTGGCATTCTGTAATCAGACAGGCCCTTTTGTATAATTATCTATATAAAGATATTGAAGATTATGGCATTTTGAAAATTTCGGATGTTGGTCTGAAATTCCTCGACAGTCCCGAGCCATTTAATATTTCCTTGAATCATAATTTTGTTGAAGAACTCCAGGATGACGAGGCAATGGGAGCAACTACCTCAGCCCTTGATCCTACTCTCTATGCAATTCTGAAGGATTTAAGAAAAAGGGTTGCTCACAAAAAAAATGTACCTCCTTTTGTAGTTTTCCAAGATCCTTCAATCGAAGAGATGGCAACCAGATATCCGCTTAACATTGAAGAAATGAAAAGCATCACTGGTGTTTCTGAAGGTAAGGCCCGAAGATATGGTCCAGAATTTATTGCTGCAATAAATGCTTATGTTGAAGAAAATGAAATTGAAAGACCGGTCGATTTTGTTATAAAATCAGTAGCCAATAAATCAAAAGCCAAGGTTAGCATCATTCAAAACATCGATAAAAAAATTCCTTTTCAAGACATTGCCGAATCTCAAGGCATGCGAATGGATGAGCTTATACACGAGCTGTATATGATTATTGGCTCTGGAACAAAATTAAACATTGCCTATCATATAGAAGATGCCGTTGATGAAGGTGTAATTGATGAAATTGAAGATTATTTCATGAATGCCGAAACGGATGATTTGGACGCGGCTTACAAAGAATTGAAAGCTGATGACATTACGATTGAAGAAATCGAATTGGTCAGACTAAAGTTTCTTTCCGATAACGCTAATTAACATAAACTGATAATAAAATAAAGGTCAGCCAATTGAATTGGCTGACCTTTTATATTTTGTGCAAAATTCTGATTGAATCTGCTAGCTATGTTCAAACTATAAAATCCTAATAATCCCAAAGATCATGTTCGAAATTGAAAATTCCGTCTTTGATTTTGTCAGATTCATAAAGGATATCCACACCTGATTTGTAATCTTGAATACGACGATCGTAAACATTTGATTCTTTGATGATGTAGCTTGAGAAAATTCTTGCCTCAAACACATCTTCCCAGCTCATGTGGTTAACATCATTATTTTCATTGAAATAAGGTGTTTTAGCCAAAATTGGGCGCAAATCGGGGTAATATGTCCAAAACATTGGACCTGAGTTCAAGAAATTTCCATTGTCATCGTAGCGATTTATAATAGGTGCAATGCCCAATATGCGAACGCCCAAATCAGATCTTTCTTCATCAAAGAAATATACTTCTTTGATACGGAATTGCTTTACATCATTAGGGTCGAGTTCATTTACAACTACTGTCACAATCTCCTGAAAAGTTTCCGGATCGAATGTAATAACTGTATCAACAGAACTTCCTAAGGTTTGCATTTCCTCGGTTGTGAGTGCTGTTGTGAATTCATCGTTATCAACAGTATAAGCTTGAATGTTACCAGATTTGGCAGCCTCTAACAATACATTGATGAAAGGTTTTTTCACATTAGCAAAATGTTGATTTCTTTTTTCACGAACATCAATCAGACGCCAGATACGCTTTTCCCACATGATATCCTTTTCGTGAAGGTGCTCATAGTTAAGAATCAGCTTTTCTGCTGTCATGTATCTATCGTAGATATCATCTCTAGGTTTGTCAGTCTTAGGTTTACCCGATTCAGTAACATTGGGATCTTCTTCTTCCTGTGCAAGAGTAAAAGAAAAAGGTATTACGCTGAGTAATAACAAAACTAAAATGTTCAGAAATTTGGATGTAGTATTCATCTCTTTTGTTGTTTGAACTATTATAAAATAAGGGAACTATGTATTTTCTTTCTTAGGTTGTTCCTTTATTGTGAATAGAAGTTGGTTGATTCTGTATTAAAACGTTGGTCAACCAACTTCTATTGTTTACTTTACAATATATTATTTTACCTGGAAAGCAAGACCATTCAATTGACGGCCTGCAGTATCACCTGGACAACGTCCTTTAACATCGATAAACTGATAGCTAGAACCTGGTTTTGCTTGAGAAATCAAGTTAGCAGATCTTGCATCAAATCTACCGCCATTATTGTTGTTAGAAACAGGGTCTTGGCGTGGTGCTGTGTACCAAAGTGTGTAGCTTTGAATCTCGCATTTTGCATCGAAGTCAAAACCTTCCAAAATTGCCATCAAACCAGTTTGTACTTTCATTTCACCATTTGAAATCTGACCGTCAGTTTTGTTGTTGGTCAACTTAGCAATTGGATTAGGAATACGTTTTACACGGAAAGGATAAGAACCAATTTGCTGACCTGTTTTTTTGTTAACAACAGTGATGTTACAATATTGATCTTTACCAGTTTGTTGAGTTACCTTAACCATGTACTTGCTACCAGAACCTGCAAGAGATCCTCCACCAGCACCAGTTACAGAAACTGAAACATCGTTTGATGAAATACCAGCAGCTGCAATTGAAATTGGGTTATCAACACCAATGTAGAACACGTTCATTTTGTCGGCAGCAACAGTAACGGAAGAAACACCCACCTCATATTCGAATTCTTTCTTTACAGTTTCCACTTTACCTGTCATTGGATTTTTAACATTGATAGTTGCAGAATAACGCTGAGTACCAACAGTTGAAGGTCTGGCTGTATATTTTGCTTTTGCACCATCAATTGCCAAATTAGCACCATTAACATTTACAGAAAATTCTGCCTGACTTGAATATGCACCCAATGCGATTTCAGCTTCATAAGTTTCGCCCAAAAGGATATAACCTTTTTTAGACTGAGAGAATACATCGAATTTGTCATAAACAAGCGCTTTGTTACCCATGTTGGCAGCCAAGTAGTTTACGATTTGAGAAGCAGCATTTTTAGCATCATTCTCAAATTTACGCAACAAAGGATAACAAGAAGCAACTGGCATATAGGCGAAGATGTGAGCTTCCCAACTTGGTTTGCCAGCATCTTTCCATACTTGATCATCTGGTTCTTCAAGTACCAAATCTTTGATCAATTCTTCGATCTCCTTTTTGTTTAATTTCACACCATCGATTGGTTCTTTTTCAAGTTGCTTGACTAAGTCCTCTACAACCTTGATTAGTTCAGCACGAGCAACGATGATTTCTTTTTTGATATTAGCACCTTCTTTCTTCTCAACGAAGATACGTTGTGTAACATCTTTGTCTTTGTAACCTACAGGCTTACCGTCCAGTTTCTTTTCAGTAACTACTGTAAATTTTTTGTATCCATAACCTTCCCATTTGCTTTTGTGATCAGCCAAGGTATTCATACCACCAGATTCTTCAGTGATTTGTACACGCAAAGCGTTGATTTTATCGAGAAGATTTTTGATTTTACCAGGTACAGTAGCAGCAGCATCAGCAATTGGCTTCAACTGTGGCTTTGCTTCGAGGGTACCTTTCATTTGTTTGATGGTAGCTTCTACGCCTGCATCAACAATTTCGTTGGTATGTTTAATACCTTTATCGAGCATAAAGAAGGCATTGATGATTTCGGCAGATACGTTCAATGCAAGCATCGCCGTCAAAACCAGATACATCAGGTTGATCATCAACTGCCGCGGCTCCTTTGGAATTGACATAGTTTTATATTATTTGAGAATGTTTACAAATTTTTTAAGCTCCGTATTTATATGAAGTTAAGATTACTTCAACAAAATTTGGAAAAGATAGCTTTGCTGTAATCAGTTATTATTTCTGACCCATTGCAGCAAGAACGTTACCATAAACTCCGTTCATTTTCTGGAGATTCTGGTTAACCTGCTGAAGCTGTTCTTTGTATACTTTTGTATCATTCAGTGACTCGCTGATGCTAGTTACTGCTTCGTTAATAGCGGCAGCAAATTTACCTGCACCTTGAGTAAGGGTTTTGATTTCTGTGAAGTCAGCCTCTTGAAGTGCTTTTAAAGAAGACATAGATTTAGCCATTGTCTGAAG
>JBILRK010000517.1:0-2629 GCA_044372705.1 Saprospira sp.
AACGAGCGACTTGCCTATGCTTTTCAGGAAGCGGGTGAGGAGGTGGAAATTTATAGCTTCAGCTTGCAGTATCCAGGTTTCCTTTTTCCAGGAAAAACGCAATACACCGATGAACCGGCACCGAAGGATTTGAAAATTCGGACAAGAATCAATTCCGTCAATCCATTTAACTGGCTTTCGGTTGGTAATGAAATTTCAAAGCTGAAACCAGATATTGTAATTGTAAAGTTCTGGCTGCCCTTTATGGGACCTTGTTTCGGTACTATCCTGAGAAGAATCAAGAAAAATAAGCATAGTCGCGTAGTTTCTATTATCGATAACATTATTCCTCATGAGAAAAGGTTTGGCGATAGGCCCTTTGCCAAGTATTTCGTAAAGCCAGTCGATGCCTTTGTTGTGATGTCAAGATCGGTTGAAGAGGACATGAAGAAATTTGTCAGAGCCGATCAGCCAGTCCGTTTTATTCCGCATCCGATTTATGACAATTATGGATTGCCCATTGCAAAAGATGAATCGAGAAAAAAACTGGGTTTAGATTCCGATGGGAAATATTTGCTTTTTTTTGGTTTTATCAGAGATTATAAAGGTTTGGACCTGCTTTTGGATGCAATGGCAGATGAACGAATTCGTAAAATGGGTATCAAAGCCATAGTTGCCGGAGAATACTACAGCGATTCGAAACCTTATGAAGAACAAATTGAGCGACTTGGTATCAAAGACCTGCTTATTTTACATACCGATTTTATTCCAGATTCTGAAGTTGGCCCCTATTTTGGAGCAGCAGATATGGTGGTGCAACCCTACAAAACTGCCACACAAAGCGGAATTTCACAAATGGCCTATCATTTTGAAAAACCAATGCTGGTGACCAATGTTGGCGGACTACCAGAAATTGTTCCCCACGGCAAAGCTGGTTATGTAACCGAGCCTAATGCCAAAGAAATTGCGGATGCAATTGTCGATTTTTATGAAAACAATCGAAAAGAAAGCTTTGAACAATTTGTAAAAGAGGAGAAAAAGAAATTTTCCTGGGAAACAATGGTGAATGGTATTAAAGAATTGGCAAAACAGTAAAATAATGAAAAATAACCTAAAATTTTTAAGCTGTCTTTTGTTAATTTCATCTTTGCTGAATGCACAAAATTACGGAATCGAGTACGATTCGACCGAAACAAAAGTTGCAGTAAAAGAACTTGCAACATCTAAACTTACAACAGATTTTATTTATGATGAAATCGAAATTATAGATTATTTGGGCATCATCAGGAAGGATAAAAAATATGGTATTTTGGATGTAAATAGCGGTAAAACCTATTGCTGCGAATACGATATGATCGAAGAGTTTGATACACTCAATTACCCTGGAGTCAAAGGAGTGGTAAGAAAGAATGGGAAAAAAGGCCTAATCGGTTTATCTAAAGTAAAATCAAATCTCGAAATAATATTGCCATTTGAGTACAAGAACATTGAGCTTTCTTCAGATTTGGATTATCTCTACATTTTGCGAAAAGGCAATAAATATGGAATCTTCAACCTGAAGAACCGTAAATTTATGATTCCTTGCATCATCGATAAATTTCCCTCTCTTGAAATATACAACAATTATATTGTTGTCAGAAAAGAGAAAGAAAAATATGGACTTTATACATTGGATGGAAAGGTTTTGCTGAAGCCAACATTTAAAGCTATTTATGGGCTCTGTACCGGCGTGGATGTTTTTGAGGTGAAAGCCGGAAAAAAATCATGCATTTATGACGCTACAACTAAAAAATTTCTTGTTGAACCAATAAAGGGTAGCCTCGAATTAAGCGAAATAAGCGATCGTTTTTATAGCCTTTACCTTAGAAGTAGTCAAAATTATGTAGATACTCAAACTGGAAAACCAATTTTGCCACTCAACTACAATTTTACAGAATGGCTTAATAAAAACCGGTATATGTTAGTTGAACTGAAAGGAAAATACGGGGTTTATGATTTCACGGAACTGAAGCTCGTAGTGGCTTGCAAATATGAGGATGAGCATGTGATTTATGAAAAAGAGCGTCAATATTTCGATTAAAAAGTCAACTTAAAAACAAATAAGTGCACGTTTTTGTTAGAAAAATTTCTTCAAAACGTGCATTTTAATTTTAGATACCCTATATTTGCATCTGACCAAAATATAAAAGGCTTAAACTCTCAATTTTTTATAATGATTCGTTCTTTATCCATAAAAAATTATGCAATCATAGAATCGGTAGACATTGATTTCTCTGAAAAACTGACCATCATAACCGGCGAAACAGGAGCTGGAAAATCAATCATGATGGGTGCCTTAGGATTAATCATGGGAAAACGCGCCGATACTAAGGTGCTCTATGATTTGAACAATAAATGTGTTGTGGAGGCGCTATTCGACCTCAGTCCCTACGACCTGGAAGCATTTTTCAAAGATGAAGATATTGATTATGCTGCCGAAACCCTGGTCCGCCGCGAAATTACACCTGCCGGTAAAAGTCGAGCTTTTATCAATGACACGCCTGTAAAAGCGGAGACGCTACGCGATTTAACCGAAAAAATGGTCGATCTGCATCAACAGTTCGATACGCTCAATATTCAAGACCCTGATTTTCAGTTGAAGGTAGTGGAT
>JBILRK010000518.1:0-2626 GCA_044372705.1 Saprospira sp.
TTTATAGCCTTTCTTGATTTTAACGGCAATAAAATTAAAGACAATGATGAAGTTGCTTTGGAAAATATGGTCATACAGCTAAATGGTCATGAAGCCATTACAAATGAAGAAGGTAAAGCACAATTTCTAAATGTTGAACAAAAAAGATATTTCTATAATGTTATACCGCTTATTGACTTAGGAGGTTGGTTTACACAAAAAACTGATTCCATTGATATCACTACACAAGGTAGCTATTATATACCCTTCACAAAAGGTGTAAAAATTGATGGCACCGTATTATTGGACAGAGAGAAATTTACAGAAGACGTTATTGCTGAATTAGATTTATCTAAAATCAGGATATTTACTACAGATACCTCAGGTAATACCTACTCTACTCTGACAGACAGACAAGGAAACTTTAATTTTTATGTCCCTTATGGATTTTATGCATTATCCATGGATGAGTCTGTACTGAGTGATCGCTTTATCATTGCACAAAATAATATACCCATAGAATTGGAAGAGGGATTGGAAAGTTTCTTTCAGGCATTTTTCATTATTGAAAAAAGAAGAAAGGTTAAGAAAAAGAAATTTAATGATAAGGGTGAATTGATTATTGTAGAAGAAGTTGAAAATATGGATAATAAATCTAAAGCTAATAGGTTAAAATCCAAAAATCAAGATAATGGAATTTTTAATGAGGAAAAGAGAAATGGCGGTGTTAAAAAACAGGATAGTACTGCTGTATGGCGTATGAACTATGATGAATTGGACAAACGTATTCAAAGGTTGGATTCGATCATCAATGAATTGAAAGATAAATCTGTTCAAGGTAATGCAAATAACAATAATAGTCAGGGCTTCAATCAGGTGGTTCTTATGGATGCGCTGAAAAAACTGAAAGAAGAAGAAGAAAGAAATACACCCTATTTTATTGTTCAGGTAGCAGAACTGCCGAAAGGACAAACTGTTCCTGCCGACCTATTAGATAAATATAATAGTGGCACATTAAGAGTCATGGATAATGGTAACAACACCATATTTTATTTCGGAAGTAAATTTACCGATGTAAATAAGGCAGTAGATGCAGTTGGAGTTGCAGCCAAAAATAAAATTGGAAAACCTGAGATAAAAGTACAATACAAGGGTAGAATAATGACCTTAAATGATTACAAGGATGCGAGTAAGTAAGCTATTTATCTTTATTCTTTTCTCATGTTTATTAATAGTCAGCTGTAAGCCAATAAATTATGATGACTGTCCAAATGTGCCAAGTTTTAGTGCGCAAATACAGCCTATTATGCAGCAAAACTGTGCAACTGCATCCTGTCATGGTTATGGTGGTTTTGCGCCTTTTGGGCTAAATACACATAGTGAGGTAGATTCTGCAGCCATTAACACAAATTTTATTTTGGCTATAAAGCATCAAACACTCTTACCAATGCCAAGGGTAGACCCTTTTCTACCTGATGCTACCAAACTTAGTGATTCTTTAATTCAAATAATTGAATGTTGGGTAAACCAAGGAAGACCTAACAACTAAGCATCAGAAATATTTAATTACTATACATATACAACCATCAGAAGTAATGATAATGCTAAACAACTTTCTAAGAAAAACTTTTTTCACAAATTCATGCAAGTATTTTTTTGGAATAGCGGTTCTCATTTGTATTTGCCAAACAGTACTTCATGCTAGTCCAAAATATAAAACTACCAAAACTGGATTAAAATATCAGATTACAAAAAAAGTAAAAAAAGGCAACGCTCCAATTCCATTCCATACTGTTCAAATACTATTCAGTGCTAAACTTACCGATGGAACAGTAATTGCGAGTTCTACCGATAGGGAAAAGCCGTTGGAATTTATATACCAAAATAATGAGGTACTCAAAGGATGGGACGAGGCTATTTCTTTAATGAAAATAGGAGAAAAGGGTATATTTATTTTACCCCCACAATTAGCTTATGGTGATAAAAAAGTTGGTAAAATCCCTGCCAATTCAACCATTTCGATGGAGATAGAACTTATTGGGGCATACCAGACTTTTTACACCTCAAATACTCTTAATTGTTTGGCTACAAATTCAGGTTTAAAATACCTGATTATTAACAAAAAGAGATCATCCGAAGCTATTGTTAAAGGCAATTATGTGCTTATCCATTACACAGGCTATTTGATTGATCCAAGCGGCAAAAGAACAGTTTTTGATTCCTCAAAAAAGAATAAATCAGGAAGCCTTGTTCAATGTGGAGCTAAGAAATTTATAAATGGCTTGGATGAGGGAATTTTACTGGCTAATGTTGGGGACAGCATTACATTAATAATTCCACCAAATCTAGGATATGGTACTAAAACAAATCAACTGGTTCCAGCCAATTCTACAATTGGTTTTGATGTCTATATTGAAAAACAAATAAAACCTTTTTTTGAGGGGAATCCAATTATGAATCAGGAAAAAGGATTTCAATATGGGTATTTTGATAAAAAAGCATTACAAAATGCGAAAATGAATGATAACATCAAGGTCAATTTGTTAGGTTACTATATACTCCAGGATGGAACTCCATATATATTTGAGTCATCATTTGAAAAAAAAGAAGCACAAAATTTCAGAATCGGCAGAGCTTTAGAGAACCA
>JBILRK010000025.1:0-10194 GCA_044372705.1 Saprospira sp.
GTTCTTGAAAATTTGGTCGGTTTCAGGCACAGGTTCGTTAGCAAACGCTAATTATTTAAAATCAAAAATCTATTGGATCTTTGATGAGTTTTAAAATGCCCTTGCAAAAATGCAATTAACTTTGCAAAATACAAATTTTGTACAGATGAATTTATAGTGTTATTCATTTTTCAATCTTTAAGCCTCGTCAAAAAACAAGACAAATTCCTTTAGAAACTGAATATGTTCTTTCTTTTTTTGGAGATGAAACTCGAATTCAATTTTAAAATTATTCGTGAAGATTCCAAAATTTGGATCCAGGCTTCTTACACATAAATGTACAATTTCGGGTTCTGTATTAACTTTTAATCCGTACTCGAAAAGTGATTTGTTTTTTAACAGAAAATTTTTGAAAGTCTCCTGTTTGATGAGATTTAAGAAGCTATTTTCCCCTCCACTACAAAATATATAAAAGCCATTATCAATTTCAGGAACATTGGTTTTTAACAAAGTCTCATTTGGAGATGCTAGATAGTTGTAAGGTTCTTTTTTTTCAAAAATTCGAATAACACAGGCTTTGTTTTTACTAAGCCGAATCTTATAATGATAAAAATTTAGGTTACGCGATTTTTCGCTATTTGAATTCGATCTACTTCTTTTCTCCTCATCATATAACAAAATCCCCCAGCGATCATCGAGAAATCCACTATAGGTAAAATATAATTTTTTGAAATCGTATTTCTTGTCATTGGGAATACCGTTAACGTTTAGCCCCAATTCAACTGCATATTTCTTTGCGTTTTCAACCATTCTTTTTCCGATAATTTTCTCGTAAAGCAAAAAATTAGAAATTAAAAATGAAAATAAGGAAAGCCCACTTATGCAAATGCCAATTAAGGTGATGATCCTCAATTCTAATCTCCCATTATCCAATGTTTTCATAGGAAAAACAGCAGCTATGACGATTCCTACAAAAAAAATTAAACCATAAATCCGCCACCTTTGGTTAACTGATACTATTTTCTTTTCTATTATAAGAACAGCAATAATCGTTGATAAAGCTGTAACTGCGATAGATATTATCCCATTCATAATAATCCAATCCGATTCAGTCATAGATTTTAATTATTTTAATTATTTTAATTAAGCGAAAATCAAATATATAATTTTTATCTGATGCTTAACAATATTAAAAAATTTGTACCATATAAATCAGCCCCTTAACTAAACAATATAAGATTAATTAACAAAGCATGTCTGAATAATTCAATAATTAAGCCTATCTTTGCGCGTCGTAAAAAGAGGCAGTAATTTAATTGCCTAAAAATCAATACTAAAAAATATTTCATGCAAAAGCAAAACATTCGCAACATTGCAATTATTGCGCACGTTGACCACGGAAAAACAACTCTGGTGGACAAAATCCTGCATTATTGCCGCCTCTTCCGCGAAAATGAAACAACTGGAGAGCTTATTTTGGACAATAATGACTTGGAACGTGAACGCGGTATCACCATTCTTGCCAAAAACGTTTCGGTTAATTTCAAAGGAACGAAAATCAACATTATCGACACTCCTGGTCACGCAGACTTTGGTGGTGAGGTAGAACGTGTACTCAATATGGCAGACGGTGTGTTGCTTCTGGTGGACGCTTTCGAAGGCCCAATGCCTCAAACACGTTATGTACTATCCAAAGCATTGGATTTAGGTAAAAAGGTTATTTTGGTTATTAATAAAGTGGATAAAGACAACTGCCGTCCCGACGAGGTTCACGAGGCTGTTTGGGAACTGATGTTTAACCTTGACGCAACAGAAGATCAACTCGAGTTCAATACAGTGTATGGCTCTGCCCGTAATAACTGGATGGGTCCGGATTGGAAAAACCCAACTGACAATATTGGTTATCTGTTGGATAAAGCACTGGAAGACATTCCTGCTCCGACAACAAATGATGGCACCCTGCAAATGCAGATAACCAGCATCGACTTTTCGCAATATATTGGCCGTATGGCTATTGGCCGCGTACACCGTGGTACTATCAAAGTTAATCAGCCTATTTCTGTAGTAAAACGCGACGGAAAAATCGAAAAAACCAGAGTTCGTGCACTCTATACCTTCGACGGCCTTGGCAAAACAACTGTAGAGGAAGTAGTCAATGGCGACCTTTGTGCCGTAGTTGGCATCGAGAATTTCGAAATTGGTGATACAATTGCAGATTTTGAAAATCCCGAAGGACTTGAACCAATTAAGATTGATGAGCCTACTATGAGTATGCTTTTCACAATCAATGATTCTCCTTTCTTTGGAAAAGAGGGCAAATTTGTCACTTCTCGCCATATCCGTGAGCGTTTGATGAAAGAACTCGAGAAAAACCTTGCGCTTAGAGTTGAAGAAACCGATTCTGCAGATGCATTTATGGTTTTTGGCCGTGGTGTAATGCACCTTTCGGTTCTAATTGAAACTATGCGTCGCGAGGGTTATGAATTTCAGGTAGGTAAACCGCGCGTTATTGTAAAAATGATTGATGGACAAAGAATGGAACCTACCGAGGTTTTATCTTTCGATGTTCCAGAACAATATGCAGGTAAAATTATTGAACTTACCTCTCAGCGCAAAGGTGACATGACGGTTATGGAACCAAAAGGCGACTTGATGCACCTTGAATTTGATATTCCTTCTCGTGGTATCATTGGACTTAGAACTCAGGTTCTGAATAACACAGCGGGCGAAGCAGTTATGACTCACCGTTTCAAAAGTTATGAGCCTTGGAAAGGTGAAATTCCTTCTCGTCTGAAAGGTTCGTTAATCGTTATGGAAACAGGGTCATCTATCCCTTATGCGATGGACAAACTTCAGGATCGTGGTACTTTCTTTGTACCTCCGGGAGTTGACGTTTATGAAGGACAGGTTATTGGTGAGCACATTCGCGAAAATGACCTCGTTATCAATGTAACAAAAACTAAAAAACTGACCAATATGCGTGCATCCGGTTCGGATGACAAAGTGAAACTTCCACCACCATTGGTTTTCTCTTTAGAGCAGTTTATGGAATACATCGGTGATGACGAATACATGGAAGTAACACCTGCAAGTCTCCGTCTTCGCAAAATATACCTCAAGGAGCATGAACGCAAAAAAGCAGGCAATGCAGGCAATGTAATGGTTGAAGAAGATTAAGCTTTGCTTTAAAATCAAAAATAAAAATCAGGGTATCCAGTTACGGGTACCCTTTTTTTGTCTTAATCATTCCCAAAAACAACTCTGGAAGTTCTCATTTTGAATAAGCGTCGGAGCTCCTACCCTAGGCTATTAAAACTATGTTTAATTTATCTTGCAAACAAAAAAGCCGACCCTAATTGGGTCGGCTAATAGATAATATTGTGTTATCAGATATTATTCCTGAATCATCAATTTATGACTAATTCTGTTATTTCTGCTTTCGATATTAACAAAATACACGCCAGTTGAAAGACCGTTTACTTTGATAATTTCGATATTTTTACCAGAAATCAGATTGAGTTGCTGAGTTGGAAGCACTGTCTGCCCCAATAGATTTGTAACAGAAATATTGGCTTCACCGTTGAAAGGCACTTCAATTTCAAGAATCACATCAGCATTGTTAGATGTAGGATTAGGATAAATGCTTGAATTTTCGATTTTAGCATTCAAATCCTGCGTTCCCAAAACCCAATCATCTGTGCGGAAAACAGCAGGAGAACTGATATTAGAAGCAGTACTGCGACAGAGGTCATAGCTGGTAAGTGCTTCTACAGACCAACGGAACTCTTGATTTGGCGTAAGCGTTATCCATGCTTCTGTACCATAGACTAGCATTTCTGTTACAGTAGATACAACGACTGCACCATTATTTAGAGTACGTTCTACTTTCAAAAGGTACATGCCGTTGTTAGAGGCATCAGACCATCTGAAATGAACTGGAGAAGATGCTGCATAAGGAGCAAGTGCACCGTTTTCAGGCCAGGTTAATTGCGGAGTACCAGTTACAGTAAGAGGAGTGGGAGCTGGCCCCATATTGTAGCGCTGCATTACGTCAAGCTTCATAGCTTCTTTCTGTTCGTCCGTAAACAATTTACCTGAAGGTGTAGGCGCAGATGTACAGAAGAAATAGCTCATGAAGTTATTTGTAACAGTTGTACTTGGTGTAATCTGAACACTATCCGGATCGAACCAGTTGCTAGGCATGTTACATCCGCCGCCACCTGAAGCATAATCTGGTGGAGTATCGCAGAAACCATCAGCAGCATACTGGCAATTTTCACCAGCAACGCCACGGGCTACTTTCTCTACTGGACGACCATTGGTACCCATCATTGGCGCTTTGCCTGTTGCCTGAGATTCAAATGTATAATCTGTGCCTTCCCAACCATTGAATGTATGGGCAAGTGTAAAGAAGTGACCTACCTCATGAGATAAACCCCAAGAATAGATATCATTCCATGTAAAAATCCAATCATACTGTGGTGCATAATACGCGCCGTACTGTGTGCCGTTTTGTGCCGGGCCAGCTACATAGATGTTTACTACATTATTTACACGGTGAATTGAACGGATATAATCTGAGTTCTCCTCATTATTGACATACATCTGATCGCTGTTAAAGCGATTAATATTCACAAGATAGAACTGGATGTTCTGGTCTGCAAAATTTTCATTGAAATAACACATCTCATTCAATACCCATGCATCTGAGCGTTGTCCGGTACCATTTGAACGGCTGCACATGTGAAATACCACCGGCACCCACAAAGTACTGTCATTTGTAGATCTATTGGCTACTGCCTGAGAAAAGGCATTGAGAAGGTCTGCTTTGTTGCGACGGTTCTCAAACATCCTTTCTTTGATCAGCTCCTGATCTGCGGAACTGGTTCCGCAACCAAGGTGGTGGTTATGCTGACCAATTGACAGCGATGGCATGAGCCATATAGCCGTCAAAGCAAAAAAAGTTGTAATGCGGTTCACCATAATAATTGGATTGTTAGAAAATAATTCAAATTGCTTTTAAAGTTAGATTTTGTTAGTTGACAACTGAAAATTAATTATCTTTTTAATTTATAATCAATTGTTATAGAATAGTATAATAATGAGATGCAAAAAGTGCATTTAAAATAATACTTTTCGAAACACTAAATTAACAATAAAAATAATATCGGCTGCCTTTTTGAAATTTTTTTTTAGCAGATTTTAATTTTATTTTGTCCTTTTCAAATTTCAACTACTTTCAACACTACAGCTTTAGAACTGTTCAAAATTTTCTATTTCAATTACATAAAAAATTCTTCTGTTAGCTATACCAAGAATTTTTCCAAAAAAATTTGATAATTAACTTCAGAATTAACAGAAAAATTGGCATTTTTGGTGCGATTTATGCAGGCATTGTTTTTATGATGAAATTCATTTTTTTTCATTCTTGCAAAAGGCTTTATAAGTCTAAAGAATTCATACTAATTACTTGATTTTAAACATTTTAATAAACTATGAGAAAAGTAACCGTTGTTGGAGCCGGTAATGTGGGCGCAACCGTAGCTGATGTGCTTGCTCACGACAATATTGTCAACGAAATCGTTTTGATTGACTTGAAAGGCGAGATGGCACAAGGCAAAGCTTTGGATATTTATCAACAAGCTCCAATTGGAGAATACAGCACACGTGTAATTGGCACTTCTGATTACAGATACACCGCCAATTCTGATATTGTAGTAATTACTGCAGGTCTTCCACGTAAACCAGGTATGAGCCGCGATGACCTTATCGCCATCAATGCTAAAATTGTAAACTCAGTAACTGATCAAATCCTTCAATACTCTGAAAATCCAATTATTATTGTGGTTTCTAATCCATTGGATGTAATGACTTATGCTTCTCTTAAGAGATCAGGTCTTGCTCCAAACAGAGTAATAGGTATGGCTGGCATTTTGGATACCGCACGTTACCGTGCATTTCTCTCTTTGGAACTCAACGTTTCTGTTCGCGACATTCAGGCAGTGCTGATGGGCGGACACGGAGATACGATGGTTCCACTCCCCCGCTACACTACTGTATCGGGAATTCCTGTAACAGAATTGATTGCTCAGGACAAATTGGATGCAATTATCAAACGCGCTCAAAATGGTGGTGGCGAATTGGTTCAACTCATGGGTACTTCTGCCTGGTATGCACCTGGCGCTGCTGCTGCACAAATGGTATCTGCTATTGTACGCGACGAGCAACGTATTTTCCCATGCTGCGCCTGGTTGACAGGTCAATATGGCATCAACGACCTTTGTATCGGTGTTCCTGTAAAACTTGGACGCAATGGTATTGAGCAGGTTATCGAATTGCAGTTGAATGAAGAAGAAATGAAACTACTTCATAATTCTGCCGATGCTGTTCGCGAAGTTGTAAATGTATACAATGCGCTTCCTGCAGAAGCTTAATACAATACAATAATATAGTTATTCAAGCTCCTTCATTCACGAAGGAGCTTTTTTTATTTTTTTCGGGAACCTTTTAAAAATTCATTTGGTTAATCGATTTTTAACATATTAAATGGAAAACAAATGAGCGTCCTCAAACTAAACTCCAAACTCAACAATCCTTACTACCTTAGCCACAGTTCCGGGAACGAAGTTTTGCTATATTGCGAAATTAAAGCAGATGAAGTTAAATTAGAAAAGGAAAGAGCCCCGCTAAATATTTCTCTGGTTGTAGACCGAAGCGGTTCAATGTCTGGCGAAAAATTGCGCTATGTAAAAAAAGCTGTAGAATTTGTAATTCAAAATCTCAATCCTGGGGATTATTTATCTATTGTACAGTACGATGACCAAGTTCAAGTGCTAAGTCCATCAGCTCCTGTAACTGATAAATCAGCCTTGCTTCGCCTTGTTGCATCTATCAGAGAAGGGGGTTCTACAAATCTGAGTGGTGGAATGCTTGAAGGATTCAATCAAGTAAAGATTACGCGAAAAGAGGGGTATGTAAACAGGGTACTTCTACTCACCGATGGCCTTGCAAATGTTGGTATAACCGATCCATCTCAGCTCTATAATATTGTACAACGACAATTACAGGAAAATGGCATAGGACTTTCTACCTTTGGCGTAGGTGCCGACTATAATGAAGAACTACTGCTTCAACTTGCCGAAAGAGGCGGGGCAAATTATTATTTCATTGAAACTCCCGATCAGATACCACAGCTTTTTGCCAGAGAGCTTCAGGGATTGCTATCGGTAGTTGCACAAAACGCTATGCTCCATATTACTTTTCCATCAGAATTCCTTTCAGTAGCTAAGGTATTTGGCTATTTACATCAGGTGAGTGGAAATAAATTAAGTATAAATTTCAATGATGTATTTAGTGGAGAAGAAAAAGCAATTATCGTAAAATTTAATGTAAATAGCCCTATTAGCTTGGTTTCAAAATTTGTGGTAACACTGAGTTACAATGATGTGGTAGAAACTTTAGATAAAGTTAATATTGAACAGCTTCTCGTATTAAGTCCGACAAACGATGCCCAACTTTTTGGAAATTCCAAGGATCTGGAAACTCTTGAAAATAGTGTTTTCTTTAATTCGAGCGAAATGTTTAAAGAAATTATGGCTTTGTCAGACAGAAGAAGCTTTGATGAAGTTAGATCAAAACTCCAAATCGCACTTAATTATTTAAGGGCTCATATTGAAATGTTTCCAAGTTCAGAAAGACTTCAAAAACTGCTACATCAAATGCAGGATTATCTACAGAACATTCCTAGCATGGAGACAATGATGGATCATGAACTGAGAATAAGCCAGAAAATGTCAAAATCTATGAACTGGATGATGGATAAGAGAAAGGACTAATCGAAAAATACTTAGATAAGCAAAAGCAGGTACTCAAGTTGAGCACCTGCTTTTATCGTTTTGATATTTTATTGTTGCTAATTTGCCTTTGGAGGCTACAGTGAAAACGATTTACTTCAGAACTACGCATTTTCTGATGTTTAGTCGCTCTGCCATGAACTCTCTTTCGCCACATTTTAAAACTGGAGGGCTTCATATTGCGGCGCATAATTTCAATAACCTGTTCCTCTGAAACACCAAATTGAAATTTGATGGCTTCAAAAGGGGTACGGTCTTCCCAAGCCATTTCAATTATCCTATCTAAATTTTCAGTCGAAATAATTTCCAAAGTCATATCTTAGTGCGATTTTTGCAATGTTCTTAACACACCAAAATCAGATTAGTTTTGAAAAAACATCTAATAAAAAGAATTTTACGTATTTTAGGTTGGTTGTTGATGCCCCTGTTGATTTATCTTAAATTAACAGACTATGACCTGATTGATTCCTGGAAAATACCCCTAAAGAAAACCGATGTCGTAGTCAATTTTCTGATTTTCCTAATCAGCCTCAACACCTTTATATATGTGCTGGCATATTTCTACAGAAAACGCAAACATTATTCAAAAAGACAAAATGACAATCTCATAGCAGGACTAAACAATATTTACTACCTACTAGTTTCGGGTGGCGTATTGGCATCTCTACTGCTTTTTTTGGGCTTCGACCTTTTTACCTTTTTTACATCATTAAGTATTTTTGCAGCAGCCCTGGCTATATTGAGCAAAGATTATATATCTAATGTTGTAAGTGGCACTTTGATAGCATTTTCGGATGAAATTAATATTGGAGATACCGTACAGATAGGGGGTAAAAAAGGCAAAGTAACAGATATTACGCTCTCGAAGTTTATCTTACTAAATGACGATGATGACTTTGTTATTTTACCAAACAGTACTGTTTTTTCCAATGAAATCATCAACTACACACGCAGGGAGATTCGCAAAACCAGTATCGATTTTGAGATTGACATCAAACACATGAAAAATGTGGAAGAGTTGGAGGATGAACTCATCGCATCCCTTACAGGATTTCATCAACTTATCAGGCCCGAATCCTACAGACTCAAAATTGTTGAAATTAAAAAAGACTTTGTTTCTTTAAAATTTCAATATGTACTAGACAAGCCAGACCGAGAGTTAGAGCGTGACATAAGACGAGCTACAATTAGAAGAGTACTTCAAATTATTCTTGAAAGTCAGGAAAAGATGAAATAAAATAACCCGGCCGAGGCTACTATTAACAATAACATGGTACTAAAGCAACCGGCATTCACTTCACTACCCTGCTTGGCCTCGACTTCTTCTGCTACTTCTTCTATCTCATTTTCGGGATTTCTTTCCGATTCTTCCTCGTAAGGTGTACCGCTGTAATCCAATTCATCTAAATTCATTTTATGTACAGCAGCAGGAAGCTTTCTTAACTTTGTATTAGAAATCAAAAGATTTTTTAAACTGCTGATATCAGCTACTGAATTTGGTAATATCTCCAATGGGTTGTTTTCCAAATTTAGGTATTCCAGCGCCTTAAGATTACCTATATTTTCAGGAAGTTCCGTCAGTAAATTTGATTGAACCCAAAGATCTTTCAGGTTTTGTAGTTCACAGATGCTCTCTGGCAATTGTTGAAGTTGGTTTCGCTCTAGATATAATTCGCTCAAAGCCGCTAAATTTCCGAAAGCTTCCGGCAGTTCTGTCAATTGATTGTCCTGAAGTTGTAATTCACTAAGTGCTTTTAGTTCACAAAAATTATCGGGAAGATAGGTCAACAAGTTATGCTCCATTGACAATCTAGTCAAAACACTCAGATTTCCTATAGTTTCAGGTAGGGTCTCCAACTTATTTTGAGTGAGGTAAAGTTCTTCCAGTGAAATTAATTGACCAATTTCCAGTGGCAGATCTACCAGCAAATTTCTTTGCAGATTCAAAGTAGAAAGCTTAGTCAGACTACAAACCGCATCGGGCAGTATTGAAAGCCCTAAAGAACAGAGTGATAATTCCTGCAATTCAGTCAAATTACTAATTGCCTGGGGAATTTCAGCCAAAGGGTTGTCACTCAGATCTAATTTTTTTAATGAGTTTAAGGCAGCAAGCTGTTCGGGAAGAGTTACTAAACGATTCTGCTTTAAATTTAATTTTTGAAGATTTTTAAGTTGAAATAGTCCATGCGCTAATTTAGTCAGACGATTAGCTGAAAGATCGAGCTGTTCCAAATTTTCTAAATATCCAATACTAGATGGCAAATTTTCGAGCTGATTGCCCCTTAATTGAAGTTCTCTAAGTTGTTTCTTCTCGCCAATCCAATCAGGCAGCACGGTGATTTCATTATTATTGAGGAGCAGA
>JBILRK010000519.1:0-2613 GCA_044372705.1 Saprospira sp.
ACCAAAGAGTACCTATCTCTTAATAAAAATTACTTTTTTGCGCTACTCGATAATTTTTTAGGCACAATTGAGGGAGGGCCTTACAAGAATAGATTAATTTAGAGGGATGAAATTAGAAGCTAGAAAAACCACATGTGCTAATCATTCAATAATGTTGAACCGAATGTTATCAACGCTTCTAACTTCTAACTTCTAATTTCTAACTTCAAGCTTCTGCCTTCAAAATTTTAATTATGTCTTTTTCCATAGCAGCAGGTTTGACCCATGGTGAAAAACGTTTTACAGGTTTTCCATGTCTGTCAAGTATAAATTTGGTAAAGTTCCACTTGATGCCTTCTGTGCCAAAAATTCCAGGCAAAATTTTCTTAAGATACTTGAAAATAGGATGAGCATTTTTGCCGTTGACATCAATTTTTGAAAACATAGGAAAGCTGACGCCATAATTGATAAGGCAGCCTTCAGCAATTGATTCTTCAGAGCCGGGCTCCTGATTCCCGAATTGATTGCAGGGGAAGCCGAGAATTATCAGCCCCTCGTTTTTATATTTCTGATATAATTGCTCTAAACCCTCATATTGAGGCGTAAGTCCGCATTTACTGGCCGTATTAACAACCACAATAACTTTTCCTTCAAAATCATTCATGTTTACTTCCTTGCCGGATATTAACTTGGCTGAGAAATCGTTGAAGTTTTGCATAGTGGATATATGTTTGATGTTTGTGAATTTTAATTCTTTAAAAATAAGCAGCATTCAATAACTAATATAAAAATAGCTTTAATCGATAACGGCAGAGTCTAATGAATGTTCATTAAATCAAAAAACTTTTCCAATAATGAAAAAGCTTTTTGAATTGTTAGTTCGATTTGCTGTTTTCTTATGAGCTACAGCACTTAGTGTTTGCTTTGAAGATTCTTATTCAGCCAAGAGCATTAAAATTCTTCCCCATTTATTATTCCGTTGTTCAGTGCAAAAATGACAAGGCCGGCAACGTTTTTAGCACCCGTTTTTTCCAAAAGGTTTCTTTTGTGTGCATCAACAGTTCTTTTGCTGATATATAGTTTATCGGCAATTTCCTGATTGGAATTTTCCTTGATAATAAGTACTAAGACTTCTTTTTCCCTTTCAGTTAGTGGAATAGTTGGTTCAAATTTTGATTTTTTCTTTTTTGCAACTGGCGCAGAGAGGCTGTTCATGACCGTGTGCATCACTTTTGGACTATAGAAAGGTTCACCCTCACATACCGAAATAATGCCTTGCTTTATTTCCTGTTCATTCGAATTTTTTAGAAGATAACCAACCGCACCTGCTTTTAGCATTTCTTTGATGTATTGGTTTTCAGCAAGCATTGTCAATGCCAACACCTTTATATTTGGATAAAGTTCATTTATTTTCGAAGTGCATTCAATGCCATCCATCTCATCCATATTGATGTCCATCAATACAATGTCAGGATTTACATCCTTCAAAAGTTCTAAGGCTTTTTGGCCGTTTGATGCTTCGCCGACTACTTCAAAACGTTCGTCGTCATCAAAATGGGCCTTTATGCCATCTCTTATTAGTTTGTGATCATCTACCAAAAACACCTTTATTGCATTCATCTTGTTAGTTTTCAAGGTTTTCCATCTAGGGTTAAGCGTATTGAAACCTAGATAGAGACTAAGTTATAACAAATAAGTTAAATTCAAGTTTAAATTTACGCTTAGGTCTGAAAAATAATTTTCAAAGCGGAATTTCAATCATAACTGTCGTTCCCGCACCAGGCTTTGTTTCAATTGCAAATGTACCCGAAATGGCAATTGCCCGATTTCGCATATTATTGATGCCAAAATAATTCTGTTGTTTTTTCTGATCAAATCCCTTACCATCATCTTCAATTGACAATATGACCATATGTCGGTGTTTCATAAGCTGAATAGTCACCTTTTTTGCCTCAGCATGCTTTAAAATATTTGTCAATGCCTCTTGTGTTATTCTGAACAGCGCCAGCTCTACTTTCGCAGACATGCGTTGCTTTTCCAAATTATGATAGAAATTAACAGAAAGCTCCTCTGTGCCTAATTTTTCAATAAGACTCTGTACGGCAAGTACATAGCCGTAATCGCTGATTGCTTTTGGCATAAGGCTGTGAGCTAACTCGCGGCTTTCTTGTATAGCCTGTCCTAAGTAATGAAAGGCATTGGATAGTTTAGTCTGGTTTTTGTTGCCAAGTAGAGCAATCTCCTTATTTACAGACTCCAGATTCAGTGAAACCGCCATTAAAATCTGCCCAAGGTTGTCGTGCACTTCTTTTGCCAGTCTTGCCCTTTCACGGTCTTCGGCTTCGAGTACTGTGGCAAGAATTCTGTCTTCACTCAATTTCTTTTCTATTATCATTCCCAACTGAAGACTGAGTGCCTCAATAAGATTTTTCTCACCTTCTAGAAAAGGACTGTTATCTGATTTTTGGATTTCTTTAGTGTAGAAGACTTTAAGTGAGCCACTTTGTTCGGAACCAATAAATATCGGAGCCTTGATATATTGAAAATTTGGCTTAAATTTTTTGTTGCTGTAAGTTTTATTGGCAAAATCGATTGAAACACCACAAATTTCTGGGTATTGCCATCCCTTAGATA
>JBILRK010000520.1:0-2609 GCA_044372705.1 Saprospira sp.
AAGAGCTAGGTATCGTTTCTTTACTTTTCGTTGAATAAATTGTGCCTGAAGGGCTTTATAAATCGTCAGATTTTTAGCTATCAACATCAGTCCAGAGGTGTCCATGTCCAATCTGTGCACAATAAGTGGACCGGTCAAAGTTGGGTATTTTAACAAAATGCGCTTGTAGACAGAGTCCTGAATTTCTTTACCGGGTACAGAAAGCAGACCGCTTGGTTTGGAAATGACCATTAGAAAATCATCTTCAAAAATTATTTTTGGGTCATCAATTTTTGAGGTTTCCTCAATCAAACTATGTTCTTCTATTTCGATCCCCTCCAGCATATGACTTAAAATTGGCTGGCATTTTCCACGACAGGCAGGATAAAAGGCTTTATGCTGCCTCATCTCATCTTTGGAGTTTGCTCCCCACCAAAATTCAGCCATAGTAATAGGTCTATAGCCCATATTGAAAGCATATTGTAACAAGCGTGGGGCAGCACATTCTCCCGAACCTGATGGAGGTTGTCGGATGGCGGTATCGGAAAAAATATCTGAAAGTCCCTTAGTCTCCCCGCTGATATTCAAAAATTGAAAACCTTGATAGATTGTTTCCTGTAGTCTATTTGACAGTAATTTACGTGCTTCCGATTTTGATTCTATAATTTTTTCAATGCTGGAAATCTTCATTTGCAATAAAGCAATTTTATCCAACCATTCATTTTTTAATCTTTTAAAAGCATAGCTTAAATCGGTACTTTCTTTATTGAGTTCTTTGAGTAATTGAATACTATCTTTATTTTCATTGTTAATTAAACTTCGTTTTAAATCTCTTTCAGTTTTCCTTAGTTCCATTAATTTTTTAAAATCATTGATTGCTATTTCGGAATTTTCAGTAGTTGCATCAAGTTCATTTCTTAAAATAATTAATTCTTCAGAATTCTTTAAATTGAGAATTTCCTCAGTCAAAATGTCAAAAGTTTTGAGTCCGTTCAAATAAAAACCATCCTCTTCCCAAAAATCAAATACAGGTGTTACAAATGGAAATCCTTTATCAGCAATTGGGATGTTCCCAGAATATGCCGCCAGATAGCCTAGTTGATTAATCTCGTTTTTAACCACTAAAACACCAAACATTCTGCCCCGCGGATTGCTATCTCCTGACTTCAGTCCAAATTCCCAATTAAATAGCGCAGCATCATTTTCGAGAAATTTCATTAATTGCTCAGCTGCAACAACAGCAATCTCATCGGGTTGATAATAAAAAGGATATGGAAACTTATCCGGTAATTGCTCTTCCGAATAATTAAAAAGTGGTTGAAAACAAATGTCTTTTGACATTAGGAAATGAATTAAAAATTTGAGCCTTGTTTTGAAAAAAGGAATACTAAGTCCCTAAAACCCTTAAACTATCAGGAAGTACTGTTATCTGACAGGATCCCTTCCCTATTACCTCACCATCTACTTCAAGTAGCGTCTCCCTGTCATTCACAATTTCAATATATTTTCCACGAAACTGATGGACTTCTTTATTATTAACAAATTTTCCGGAGAATAGGGCGGGGACATTTCTAATAACCTTAAATATTGAAATTTTATCGATAAGTGTCACATCTATTTGACCATCGTTGTATATGGCATCAGGACATTGTTTCATTCCTGCGCCACAAAAAATACAGATGCCCGCTGAAAGAGAAAACAGCTTATAATCTCCTTTTAGTTCACCGTCAATTTTTAGTGACATTGGTTTTACTTTGTAGGAAAAAAGGGTGCCCAGAAGTGCTGAAATATATCCGCCAAAACCTGATTTTCCGGCCGCTTTTTTTCTATTAGCAACATCTCCCACAGATGCATCGAAGCCCATACCAGCCATATTCACAAAATATCGTTGCACTTCAATTCCTTTGTCATCTTTGTAACTAAAAAGACCAACATCCTGAATTTTTTCTGTCCCAGACTTCAACATAAGCGATAGCTCATTAAATTTCTTTGGGATTTTCATCGTCCTGCTCCAATCATTTCCGGTGCCAAGAGGGATTTGTGTAAAGAGTATATCAAGTGGATTACAAAAACTTTGTCCTAATATACCATTTGCAACTTCATTAACAGTTCCATCTCCTCCCATGGCGATAATAAAACGTGCTCCCTTTGAAATGGCCTCTCTTGTAAGATAAGTCGCATGGCTGGGATATTCAGTTATATAGTCTTCAAAGTCAATTGCATTTTCTAACAAAACTTTTCTAACATCAGGCCATATTTTTTGACATTTACCAGAAGCAGCATTGGGATTTCTAATGATAGTCCATTTCATGTGCAGTTAGTTAAGCCTTAAATTGTTTCAGATAGTGTATTCCAGCTTATTTCAACACCTGAGTTTTTTAACTCAAGTAATGTAATTTTGGATTCAGTACCAAGCGAAGGAGAATAGCCGACTATTTTATGCAGATTCTTAAAATTTTTAAAAACGCTAAGGTCAGGTTCAAAATCCAATTCCGTGTAAAATGTTCGTAATGAAGGCATATTAGATAAAATTTCCAACTCCTCCTGATTTTGCGGATCAAAGGTCAAATCAACAATATTTACAAGATTGGCTATAACAAGTTGATTGGGCTTCTTTCCATTTATAACGA
>JBILRK010000521.1:0-2607 GCA_044372705.1 Saprospira sp.
TATCAAGCCCGATGGAAGTAATCCAGCACCGACTGGAACAGAAAGCAATAATGCCCTCATCAGCGAACCAAGGATTTATCCAAATCCAGCTAATGACTTTCTGCAAGTGGAGTTCAGATTGCAGTATGAAGCCGAAACACAAATTACGCTCTTTGACTATAATGGAAGAGAAGTATTCTCAGAAAATGTAAGATCATATAGCGGAGAGAACAGAAAACTATTTAATATTAGTGACCTTGCCCCCGGCAATTATATTGTGAATATTAAAACCGAGAAGGAAACATTGTCATTGCCTTTTGTACATAAGTAAGTAAATAACTGCCTTAGTGTAAAGATTCCATAAAAAGCAAACTGAAGGTAAACAGTGATTTGTCAAAATCACTGTTTATGTATTTAGTGGCGATATGGAAGCACTTTTTTAAAATCTAAAAGGGATTTGGAGAAGATTTTAAACACGGATTTAAAGGACAATACTGATTCACACGGATTTTGATGCTCAAAATACTGATTTTTTACATTGTAAAAACATACAGATTGTCAAATTAGAAAACTGCTCCAATAAAAAAACGCGCCGCAGGCACCGATTCCCTATGTCCGAAGCACCAGCGTATGGAAGCAGCATCGGCTGGCAAAGGTACTGCTGTAGTTGCGAACAAGTGTTGAGGGGTAATAAGCAAAGGTTACAGATGCTGCTTCCGGTTTTGGGTTCCTTGCAATTAATCTATTGATTTACATGGGCTAATGACCCGAAAACGCCTTGCTGAGGACTAGATTTTTTGTTACTTTTTTATCATGAAAAAAGTTAAAAAAAGAGAAAAAGTAAACTAATTAAGAATTTATTATACTATCTTAATTCTTCATATTCAACGTTGTCTTTTTCATTCGATGTGAATGTCCTCTTGCTGTTCTGTTGAGCGCTATAGCAATTTCCTGCGGCACAGCCAAAGGAAAAAAGCCCCATTGACGCAAAGTAAAGACCAAAAATAAGTCCCAACCACTCATTGTTCATGCCCGATGAAATGGCAATAAAAAGGCCTACTATCAGATAAAAGAATCTGTTGATTGTCCAATTATTTAAGATACGTTCTCTCATTGTTCCTTTTGTTTTAAATTATTTTTCTTGTCTTTTTCGAATAATGACAGTAAAAGATAGCCCATCAACGCTCCGTAAAGCGTGGAATTTGTTGGGCTTGAACTGATAGAACAGCTGCCGCTGTTGCAGCCTACAAACTGGTAATAAAGGTAGCCAGTCAAAGCACCGAGAACAATTCCAATAATTCCCAAAATGTTTTTTAATATGAATACTTTCATAATGTGTTATTTTAAATTCTAACACAAAGGTAAGCCAACCAAAATTGTGGGCTTGTGATAAGCGTTACAAACCGACAGAAATTATGAGATTTTTCTTTATTTAATTAGCTGTTTTAATTTTCTGCCAACATAAAAATAATGTCCCAAAGTAGCTATTGTTATCATTGCAATTAGAATATTAAGCATATAACTTTGGACGCTTTCAATAGCATAGTCAACAGATACATAAAAGGATTCGAAAACAAGCAGACTCGAAATTTCGCAAATTGTCCAGCTAATCGCAAAAATTATTGATAAGGCAAAAAGATTCAAAATGATTTTGGGCCGCTGACTTTTTAGAATTTTTCTCAAAAGGGCTTTGTGTTTTTTTCCTTTAGCGGAGATTTTATAGAGCTGCTTGGCAATATTTAACGCCTTGTCGTAATTTTTTAATTTAAAATAGGAAAATGCCATTTTTTCGAGACTGTCTGAATAGACATCAACTCCGTCAACAAATTGAATATCCTCGATAATGGACTTTTCCAATATGTCGGCAGCAATACCAAGATACCTTTCATAATCCTCAGCAGCAAAGAGCGCATTGGCATAGTAACAGCAAACAGTAAAATGTTCTTCTGAACTAAGAAAACTCAATTCATCGGCATGTCTTTCGTAAAAGCGAATCTGAGCATACACATCATCGCGACGGATATGCCTGAAGTTTTTATAAAGCTCGTATTGTGTATAGCTATTAAATTTCATCCCGATTTTTTTAATCTATATCTAAAACGCAGGGACAGCATGCTTAGTTTGTTCCAAATTTCCAAAATTTTTAAAATTCTGTATAAATTTACAGTTTCAAACTTGTTTGAATCTTTTTAGCTTTAGTAAACTACAATTAAAACAAAATTCATCAATATGTCAAAATCAACACTTAGCTTATTTTTTGCCATTTTCTTATCAGTGCTTTCTACCAATGCACAGAAAAAAGAAGATGCCAAATGGGATGTGTCCAATCCCGGACAGAGTTGGAATTTCAAAGAGGTAAAATTTAATACCGATGAAGGTACCTGGATGAATCTCGATGTTAGTCCCGACGGCAGTCAACTTGTTTTTGACATGCTCGGCGACATTTATATTATGCCAATCAATGGGGGTAAGGCCAAGGTACTTCGCAGCGGACTGCCCTTTGAAATTCAGCCTCGTTTCAGTCCCGACGGTAAAAAAATCAGCTTCACCAGCGATGCGGGAGGCGGAGACAATATCTGGATTATGAATGCGGATGGCAGCAATGCCAAACAGATTAGCAAGGAATCC
>JBILRK010000522.1:0-2601 GCA_044372705.1 Saprospira sp.
TCTTTAGATTCTTTGCTGAAGATATCATCTTTTCCTTTTACAAATATTTTGTTAAGAAACTAAAAATCCTTTACTTTGCGCTCGCTTTAAACTAAGCCCCGCCTTAAATGGAGCTTTCGCATTAAAGCTACCTGATACAGTGTCAGGATTTCATAGTAAATAATCATTTATTAGTTCATAACACAAAACCGACGAAACATGGAAATGTTAGTTTATCTGTTGCCTATTTTTGGAATAATCGCCTTGGTTTACATGGCAGTATTGTCTTCATGGGTAACCAAGCAAGAGACAGGCGATGAAAAAATGGTAAGTATTGCCAATAAAATTGCTGAAGGAGCCATGGCATTTTTGAATGCCGAATACCGAGTTTTGGCAATTTTTGTTGTTTTTGCAGGTGCCGCTTTAGGCTTACTCTCTGCACTAGTTCCTACCACACACTGGTTTATTGTTGTAGCATTTGTTATTGGTGCTGTTTTCTCTGCTGTAGCTGGAAATATCGGTATGCGCATTGCTACCAAAGCCAATGTACGTACTACAGCTGCTGCCCGCACCAGTCTTTCTAAAGCCCTTCAGGTATCCTTCAAAGGCGGTACTGTAATGGGTCTGGGTGTTGCCGGTTTGGCTGTTTTTGGATTATCAGCGCTTTTTGCCCTATTGTTTGCCTGGTTCATGGGCGGCAAGTGGACGAATGTAAGTGACATGACAATGATTTTGGAAGCCCTTGCAGGTTTCTCTTTGGGAGCTGAATCTATCGCTCTTTTTGCACGCGTAGGTGGTGGTATTTATACAAAGGCTGCCGATGTTGGAGCAGACCTCGTTGGTAAGGTAGAAGCCGGTATTCCCGAGGATGACCCCCGCAACCCTGCTACAATTGCCGATAATGTAGGTGATAATGTAGGTGACGTTGCTGGTATGGGTGCCGACCTTTTCGGTTCTTATGTTGCAACGGTTTTGGCCGCAATGGTTTTGGGTAACTATGTTATCAAAGATATGGGCGGTTCTCTTACTGATAATTTTGGCGGAATGGGTCCAATTTTATTGCCTATTCTCATTGCAGGTATGGGTATTGTTTTTTCTATCATTGGTACTTTCTTTGTAAATGTTAAAAATGATGGCACAGCAACTGAAAAACATGTACAGTCGGCTTTAAATATGGGCAACTGGGTTTCAATTGCGCTCACAGCCATCGCTTCTTTTGGCGCAATTATGTGGATGTTGCCAGAAACAATGAAAATGAATTTCTTTGGTGAAGGAATTAAAGAAATTGCAAATATGCGCGTTTTCTACGCTGTTATTATAGGTTTGGTAGTAGGTGGTGTTATTTCTGCCATTACTGAATACTACACAGGAAAAGGAACCAAACCTGTTATGGGTGTCATCCAAAAATCAGGTACTGGTGCTGCAACGAATATTATTGCCGGCCTTTCCTTGGGTATGATGTCGACCTTTGCACCAATTCTACTTTTTGCTGGTGCTATTTGGGGAGCTTACGAATGTGCTGGTTTCTATGGTGTAGCAATTGCTGCTTCTGCTATGATGGCTACAACTGCTATGCAGTTGGCAATCGATGCATTCGGTCCTATTGCTGACAATGCCGGTGGTATTGCCGAGATGAGCGAACTGCCTAAAGAAGTACGTGAGCGCACCGATATCCTCGATTCAGTTGGTAACACTACTGCTGCTATCGGAAAAGGTTTTGCAATTGCTTCGGCTGCTTTGACTGCACTTGCACTTTTTGCTGCCTATGTAACCTTTACAGGAATCGATGGTATCAATATTTATAAAGCAAAAGTTTTGGCTGCACTCTTTGTAGGCGGTATGGTTCCAGTAGTATTCTCTGCTCTAGCTATGAGTTCTGTTGGTAAAGCTGCTATGGATATGGTGAATGAAGTTCGCCGTCAGTTCCGCGAAATTCCGGGCATCCTCGAAGGTACAGGTACTCCAGAGTATGGCAAATGTGTTGAAATCTCAACCAAGGCTGCTTTGCGCGAAATGTTGCTGCCAGGTGCAATCACTATCTTTATGCCTATTATTATCGGCTTTGCTATGGGTCCAGAATCACTTGGCTCTTACATGGCAGGTGTTTGCGTGAGCGGTGTACTTTGGGCTTTGTTCCAAAATAATGCCGGTGGAGCATGGGATAATGCCAAAAAATCTTTCGAAGCAGGTGTTGAGATAGATGGTAAAATTGTTTATAAAGGTTCAGATGCGCACAAAGCAGCTGTAACTGGTGATACAGTAGGTGATCCTTTCAAAGATACTTCAGGTCCTTCTATGAACATCCTAATCAAATTGACTTGTTTGGTAGGTTTAGCTATTGCTCCAATCTTAGGCGAAGTTTATGGCACAGGCCACTCTAGCCACAAAGATGAGGCTCCTAAAAAGGAGGAAGTAAAACCTACGAGTCAAATCATCAATCCTGAGAAGGACGCAACTACATACAATTTGAAATAAGATTGTATTAAAGAATATTCAAATGAGCTGTCAGTATTTTTTTACTGGCAGCTTTTTTTGTAATTATTTTTCTGACCAAAAAATATTTTTAATTTTTTTAATTTCAATGAAACTCAGGCTGAATCTAGGTTTCAACCATTATCAAAC
>JBILRK010000026.1:0-10100 GCA_044372705.1 Saprospira sp.
CTTCCCTACAAAAAAGACCACTACAAAAATAAAAGTTAGCGGAATGGTTCCTTGTTTTACATCGGCAAAAGAAACGAGCACGATAAACATAAACACTAAACCGCTTGCACCTAAAAGGCCAGAACTAAAAATCAGTACCTGAAAAAAAGCAGTAACGAATGCTGTAGTTGCCATCATAGTCAGAATATTTTTACTGCCATATTTCTCCTCCATGATTGGCGCTATCAGTAAAAAGATAGAAAGATTTCCTACTATATGCTCGGTACTGGCATGCCCCATTGTGTAGGTGAAAATACGGATATAATTTTTCCAGTCATACCATTGCCATTCGCCAGGTAAAACGAAAAACTCACCTATGAGACCATGCGGATTGGTTCCAACATCACCTCCAAAAATATAATTGAGTATATAAACAGCAGTGCAGATTAATGTAAATGTCAATACCACTGGAGCATTGTAGCTGATTTTGATTGATTTTAAACTTGATTTCATGCGTAATATTTTAACCTAGAATTCCACTAACTCTGATCAGATATACTTTTTCGAGGACTGATTTTCGGGTTTTGGGATTTAAGAATTTTAAAGAAAGTTTACTGATATGAAAATGATCGAAAGTTTTAATGTTGTCGATGATCGCTCCGTATTCTTCCAGCTGTTTTTTTCCAGTTTCATCTGTAAAAATCCACATTGGGCGTTCTGAAGCTGCATTTAGTAATTTATCGGGCGATTCAAAGATTTGAGGAATAGTTTGTGCATAAAAATCGAGGGAGTTTGGATAGAGCCTGTAAACGGCTAATTCTTCGACGTCTATTGTGTTTTTATGAATAAAAGCCGCTGCCTGTGATCCCGACTGATATTTCAACAATTGTGGATAGATATGCAGGCTCATTACAAAGTTAATCATCAAAACCGAAATAATACTTCCGTTTATGATAATTTCTTTTCTACTAGATTTATTAAATATAAGAAAAATCAACAAGAGAGCAGAAACAATAATGATGCCCCATATAATCAGATTTTGGGTGGGGAAAAACCAGCTACATAGCAGTATTGTCAAAGAAAAGATCAGTACAGTCATAATAAGCTGAACAGCTGTAAATACTTTTAAAACACTAGAGCTTTTTTCGAACATAGCCTTAATTTCGACCGCTGCGATAATAGCAACAAAGGGATAAAGCGGAAAAATATAATGCGGCAACTTGTATTTTGAAAAGGACAAGGCTATGAAAGGTATCAAAAAACCAAAAAATGTAAGTAGTTCTTTGTCGGCTCCTTTAGCCCAAAACTGATAGGCTCTTTTTATAAAAGCCAAGAGCGCAATAATTGCCCATGGCAAAAAGGACCATAAAAAGCTGTGTACAAAGAAAAAGGCTCCACTGTCGTTGCGCCAGCTGTTTTCGCCTGTGATGCGACCAAAACTCTGTTTCCAGAAGTAAAAGTAGATGCCATCCCATTTCCATTGCATCCAAAGCCCGATTAGCATGGGACTCAACACAGCAAATGCTATCAAAATTCCCAAAATCCACTCGGGGCGAAATAAATTTTTCCACTGCTTTTGCCCCAACCAATAAGCCGAAAGGGCAATACCTGGAATCACAGCACCTAGTGGGCCCTTTGCCAGCATAGCCAATCCGATGCAAATAAAGCCGAAAAGGAAATTATGCCATTTTCTACTATCGGCATATTCAACAAGTTGCCAAATCGCCGTGACGCTAAAGGCTGCAAGTAGGGTATCGGTTCTGATATCGTGATTGAACAATATCCAGGCTTGTGAACTTGCCAAAATTAATGCAGCCAGTTGGCCTGTTTTTGTATCATAGAGTTTTTTGCCTAGGGCATAAGTTGCATAAAGACCTAAAAAGGTTGCCAGTAGAGATGGCAGACGATAAGCAAAATGCCCAATGCCGAATATTTTGTAAGAAAATGCTGACAACCAAAATAGCAGTGGCGGTTTGTCGAGATAGTCGGCATACCTGTGTTTAACAATAAGCCAATTATTGCTTTCGCTCATCTCAAGGGCAATAGAGGCATACTGCGCTGCATCAACATCGATGAGTTCGATAAAGTAAGCGGCACAGAAATAAAGCAGTGCAATTGCTGCCCAAAGAGCAGGATAAATTTTGCTTGAAGACATTGATTTTAGAAGCAGGAAGCTTGGTTTCGCTCAAAATTAACAAAAAGGCTTTAATCTTTTGTTTATCGATAAGTGATAATAGAACAAATTGACTGCTTTTTTCGCTCTACCAAAAAAATTTGATAATTTTACAGCGTAGATTGTTATTAACAGTAAATAAAGCGCTCCCGAATCTTTATGAATTTTATACTAAACTATATACCCTGGTCACCCGATCCTGTTCTCTTCAGTTTTGGGAGTTTTGAAATCCGTTATTACTCACTTTTTTTTGCACTGGGATTTATCCTGGGCTATACCATCATACATCGCCTCGTTGTAAAAGAAGGTGAAAACCCCAAGTTATTGGATAGTTTTCTCATTTATGTGGTGGTAGGAACAATCATTGGTGCTCGATTGGGGCATTGTTTTTTTTATGATTGGGAATATTTTTCAAAAAATCTGCTCGAAATTTTTCTGCCGGTTCGTTTTGAGCCAAAATTTGAATTTACCGGTTTCCGCGGATTGGCAAGTCATGGCGGGGCAGTAGGCATTATTCTAGCCTTGATTTTATTAGCTTATAATCAGAAAAAATCTATTTATTGGTACCTCGACAAACTTGCGGTGGTAGTTCCTCTTGCAGCGATGTTTATCCGTTTGGGTAATCTCATGAATTCAGAAATTGTGGGTGATCCTACAAATTTACCCTGGGCTTTTCAGTTTAAACTGATGGACGAAAGCGAAGGAGACCCCATGGACCCTCGACATCCGACACAATTGTATGAGGCATTATCTTATTTGGCTACCTTTGCTTTCATGTTTTGGTATTATGGCAAAAAACACGGAAAGGTATTGAATGGTCATCTTTTTGGTATCTTTCTGATTCTTATGTTCACTTTTCGATTTTTTCTGGAATACACCAAGATTAACGAGGGTATCGACGAAACGGCAATCCTCAATATGGGGCAAATTTTGAGTATTCCTTTTATTATTGCAGGTGTTGTAATTGCTTATGTAAGGCACAAAGCTGTTAAGGCATCGGAGATCATTAAGTAGAGACTTATAGATAGTTTTAAAACTTTAAGCTGCAAAATCTGTATAGGTTTTGCAGCTTTTTTAATTTTTGGGATTAGGTTTAATGCTTTTTGTCTTTTATATGAGACAAAAAATAGTTAAAATATCTTACATGAGAGATTAAAAATAAATTAAATGTCTTTTTTATAATATAATAATGCTTAAATTTGTCTTTTAAAAGAGATAAAATGAAAGATATTTTCAAAAAAATCATAATTAGCCAACAAGAGTGGTTCTCTAGGCTGGAAATTATACCAAGAAATATAGAGCTTGAGCAGCATGCCAATTATATCTTTACAGGATTGAGAAGGGCTGGAAAGTCTTATGTCCTATACCAGGTAATTCAAGAACTTTGCAAAGACAGAAATTACGAGCAGATTATATTTATTAATTTTGAAGATGAACGATTATCAGAAATTGATAGTAATGATTTGCAAATGATTTTAGATGCGTATTATGAATTGTATGACAAAAAACCCATACTGTTTTTTGATGAGATACAGAATGTGCCTCAATGGCAAAAATTTGTAAGGCGATTGGCCGACCAGGGCTTTCAGCTCTATATCAGCGGCAGTAATGCCAACATGCTTAGTTCTGAAATAGCAAGTACCCTAGGAGGACGATTTATTAATAAAGAAATTCTGCCACTCTCATTTGCAGAGTTTTTGCAGTTTCAGAAGATTCCTTTTTCTGCTAAATCGAAATATACAGAGGAGCGTTTTGCTATAAAAAAGGCCTATAGCGGCTATTTGCACTTTGGTGGATTTCCTGAACTTTTACGCTTTGAAAATAAAAGAGATTACTTATCGAGTGTCTATCAGAAACTATTTTTCGGAGATTTAATAGCGAGGTACAGTATTTCCAACGTAAATGTATTAAGGCTGCTCGTTAAAAAAATGGCAGAAAGCGTTAATAATGAAACATCTGTAAGCAGAATAAAAAATCTGATAAAGTCAACAGGTGCTGCAATTGGCAGCAATACGCTTTTCGATTATCTGGGTTATTTAGAAAATTCCTATCTCATCGCTTCCCTAAGCAATTATCACAGCAAATTTACTGAAAGAGAAAGCAGTAAAAAGTATTATTTTTTGGATACTGGAATTCTTGGGCTTTTTTTGATGGATCAGGACACTAAACTGCTCGAAAATCAAGTGTATATAGAACTTCGTCGCAGAGGCCTCAGTCCTTATTTTCTAAAAAGAAATACTGAAGTTGATTTTTTTGTACCAGAAGAAAATTTGCTAGTTCAGGTCTCTTATAGCCTAGATAACCCTGAAACATATAAAAGAGAAATCAAGGGGCTGACAGAGGCAATGAAGGAATTTAAACTGAAAGCTGCACTTATACTTAGCTATGATGAAGAAAAAACCATCGAAACTGCCGAGGGTAAAATACAGGTGCTTCCACTCTGGCAGTGGATGTTAGAAAGTAAATAATAGACAAAAAAATGAGCCCATTTTTCGAATGGACTCATTTTTAGAAAAGCTGAATTCAAATTAGCTTATTTCTTTACAAATTTATGGTTCGATATGGAGCCGTTTTCCAACTGAACAGTTAGGAAATAAGTACCGCTGCTGAGTTCTGTAAGTTCAATCTTCATACTATTGCTGCTATTTGCATGGATACTTCTGATTTCAGCGCCGTTCAGACTTTTCAAATATAATTTATTAATGGCAGCACTTGAACGGATTTCAATAAAGTCTCCGGCAGGATTAGGGAATAAGGTCAGTTCATTTTCTTTAACTAAGGATGTCACAGCTACCGGACCATCAGCCACTGTTACATCCTTTATCACTGTACATCCGTTAGCATCGGTAAGTGTAAGTGTATAGGTTCCGGCTGCAAGTCCACTCAGATTTTGTGTGCTGGCACCATTGCTCCAAGCGAAGGTATATGGTGTGGTTCCGCCGCTGACAGTATTATTCACCGATCCATCTGAAGCGCCTGCCGCGCTTGCAGCTGCAGGGGAAAGAGCAGCATTCAATGCTGTTGGTTGGTTGATTGTCTGACTATAAACTAACTGGCAACCATTGGCATCGCTGATGCTTACAAAATAGGTTCCGGCGGCTAAGTTTGAAATCGATGCGGCACTTGCGCCGTTGCTCCAGGCATAAGTATATGGAGAGATTCCACCAAGAACCGAAATGCTCAAAGCACCGTCTGCAGCGCCATTACAACTCACCGATACATTGCTTGTGGTTGAAGCGCTTAAAGAGTCTGGCTGAAAGACATTGAGGGTAGTGATATTGCTGCAGTTGTTTGCGTCGATTACAGTAACATTGTAGGTATCGGCAGGCAGATTGGCCACACTGCTTCCGCTTGCACCATTCGACCATAAATAGCTGTAAGGAGCAGTGCCGCCTGAGCCTGTAACGGTAGCTGTACCAGTTGAACTGTTATAACAGCGCGCATTTGCAACACTGTCGATTGTAATAAAGGGCGGATTGGGATTAGTAACAATTATATTGTCAATCTGTCCCTGACAGCCATTAGCATCAATGATTAAAACACTATAGTTGCCTGTTGCAAGTCCGCTTGCTGTCTGTCCTGTAGAGCTGTTACTCCACACATATACATATGGAGCAGTACCATTAGATGGTGTTGCAGTAGCTGTGCCTGTTGCTGAGCCACAGGCTGAGTTGGTAGTTTGTGAGGTCGCCGTAATTGTGATGGAAGATGCGCCTACTGTTACTGATGAAACACTTCTGCATGCGGAGGCATCTGTTACCGTTACGGAATGTGTTCCTGCTCCATAGCCCTGCGCAGTCGCCGTGGTTTGCCCATTGCTCCACTGATAGCTGTAAGGCGCAGAGCCTCCGCCCGGAGTTATTGTTGCTGAGCCGCTATTGGTACCGCAAAGAGCATTTGTTGTATTTGAACTGACAGGAAAGGTACAGCTGCCGTAAACTATAAAAGGCAGTGACATTTGTAGGGTTGAGCCCGCATCAACTAGGTTTTGCCAAACAGAACCCAGATACTGAAGGGCATTTCCTGTAACAGGGTTTGGCTGTCTGTTGAGAACAATAGTCCATGGTCCCGAAGCTAGTGTGCCGCCCTGTGACCATTCTATCCAATAGGTGCCGGCATTTAAAACCAGAGGGCTTGTAAAACGAATACTTGAAGACATGATAGGGCGAGCCACTCCAAAAGTGTCAGTTGAGGCAACCCTGTAAATACCTGTAAATGAAGTGCTGAACAATCTGTTGGTAGTGGTATCTCCATAAACAAGCGTACCTCCGGCGTTTGGTGCGCCATTGAAAATTCTAACCCTAAGATCATTAATGGTAGAAGTGGTCGTTGAGCTTGTCTGGTAGGAGAAAAAACGTATTGAATCAATTTGCACGGTAGTACTTAGCGTAAAATCTTCGGCAACGCGATTGTTGTTTAGGATCTGATGGCCCGAACCAAGGGTAGTGCCCGGAGGGGCAAGCATCGAAACAGGAGCACCGCCAAAACCATTGATTCCAGCTGTTACCATACCGCCCAAGCCAGAGCCTCCGGCCAGGGTGCCATTGTCATGTAAAATTTGAGCCGTTGACAAAACAGCGCAGAACAAGGCACTCATTAAAATAACTGTTTTTTTCATAGTGGCAGATTTAGTTTAGTTTTTGATTATAGAATGTATCAACTCAAATATATGCTTTTGATATAAAAAATTATAATATTAAATACCTGATTGTTTAATAATTGGTACATTTTCAATGATTTTTAACAAAATAGAGAGATTTGGATTAAATTTACAATAACACTACAAAAAGCAAATTAATGCATCCAATACTGTCGAGCACTTTTCCTGACTTGAAGCTGCTTCCTAGTGGTACTGAAGCTCAAATTTATTTTGATTTGGAGGGTACAGAAAGGCCCTTGCTTTCATGTTTTGGTATCTTTCTGATTCTTATGTTCACTTTCCGATTTTTTCTGGAATACACCAAGATTAACGAGGGTATCGACGAAACGGCAATCCTTAATATGGGTCAAATTTTGAGTATTCCTTTTATTATTGCAGGTGTTGTAATTGCTTATGTAAGATATAAGCCGAAGGCAAGATAAATATCCATTTTGCTATTAAGAAAGCTGCGGAATCAAAAGAGATTCCGCAGCTTTTTTTGTTGTTATAGGTTTGGAAAAACAAAGCTAATTAAAATTCAATAAAGAAAACATGAATCAAAATAAGGCATTTGAAATCAAATAAATATAAGTTAATCCTCTTTAATTTTTAAAATTCTGCCTGTTTTTTGAAAATAAGCGACTATCGTATTGTTTTGATATTCAGTTTAGGACTGACTACAAATCCATCAACAGGCACAATTGCTTATTTATAAATTTATGCTTTGTTCTAGAGCAGTTTTTATCAAAACAGCCTGAAAAAGGCCATTGCTCTGTTCTGCTAGTTGATCATTTCGACTTCAGCAATGCAGTTTTCAGATTTCTATAATACAGATAGGCATCTTTATCTTGTAGGCGGCTGTAAATTTTCAAAAGGGCGTCAATGCAATCGAGGTCTTTTTCCTCGGAGCCCAGCGCTTTTTTCAACAAACTTTCGGAACGCTGAAGCAGATTAGTGAATTTGGATTTTAATTTTGGGTCGACATTTTCAGCGTTGATTTTTGATTCAATTCCCATAGCTTCATTCAGGTGCAAAATGCCGAGATTGTAGTTTGCCAATCTATTTGTACTATCAATTTTTAATAAGGATTCGTATTCAGCAGCAGCTTCCGAATACATTTTTTGTTGTTCGTACACCTGCGCAAGGGAGAAGCGGGCACTTAGTTCTGCCGGATTTGCTTTGATTTGATTGTTGAATTTTTCAATTGCTTTTTGGGCAAGTTCGGGACTATTCAGAAAAATATCATTTTCGATATTTTGGAGCAATGATTTCATGCCCAAATATTCCTTATTCGACAAACTGTCCTTTTTGTTAATCCTTTGATAATGGCTTTCAAGATTGTTTTTTGCCGTTTCAATTGTTTTAAGTGCCTCAGCACCTGTTTTTCTATTCAGTTGTATGATAGCGATATTGCCGTAAACCCTGAAATGGCCTAAGTCGGTAGAATTACTTTTGCTTTCGGCAAAATATTTTTTTGATTTTTCGAAGTATGCCAGGGCATCATCATCAGCCTTTTTAAGCATCATTACCTGACCGTAAAAATCATAAGCACTATAGTCATTGGGTTTGAGGCTGATTGCGGCCATCAGATATTTCTGTGCCTCGTCCAGCGAAGCGTCTTTTGCTGACTGGGTCATTTTTGCATCGGAATAGATTGTGTTCAGGATTCCAGCGCCCAGATTTGTGATACTGCGGTGCAGATAGTTTCCCAAGGATTCAGCTTCTTTTTTTGCAGACTCGCCTATCATAAATTTTCGGGCTTCGATTAAATCCTGATAGGCCAAAAAATAAGCATCTTTATATTTTTCAATATTTTTGTTGTCCTTATTTTTTACAGCCCTATCGAGTAAATTCAGCTGGGATTTTGCTTTTAGCAGCAAGGCAAAACAATGTTCATCGCCCTTCAACTGCTGAGGATTGTTCAGCATAATCTGCAGGTACTGCAAAGCCTTTTCATAGTCCTGCTTTTTGAAATATTCATCGGCAGTTTTGAGTGTTTCCTGAGCCGAAGAAATCAAAAAATTGCATAGCATCAGCATGCAAAAAAATATTTTCAGTAATGATACCTGCATAATTATAGGATTGATTTAGACAGTCTCGGAATTTTTAAAAGCAAGCACTCTTTTGTATTCTGTCTCAAATTCCAGCATATTTTCGGCTGTTTCTGTGCTCGTCCAATTCAATTTTTTTGCCATTGCTTCGGCAATAAAATGGTATTGATTTTCCAATTCGGGTCTGTTGAAGTATAGTCGGCCACTTCTGCGGATGAGAAAATCGCACAAGCTGGCAACCTGTTCGTATTCGATACAGTAATAAAGCTCGGCCAATAATAGCCTTTTTGAAGGGTCGGACTCCTGTTGATATAGTTCAAAGGCATTTGCAAGAATCAAATCGATATTGGCGCCATAGCGGTTGAGCAAAGATTTTATTTCCTGATGACTTGCCGAAATTTGTTTTGCCTGTCCGCAGCGAAGGTTAAAAAATCTGTCAAGGGCTTCATTAGTTTCGAAATCAGCGCCGCTCAATTTTAAGTTTTTTGTGCCGCAGGCAACTTTTCTGCCTAATTTTTTCGAGACCAGATTCACTACTTTTTCGGCCATTTTTCGATAACCGGTGAGTTTGCCTCCGGCAATGGAAATTAATCCCGATTTAGATAAAAATATTTCATCCTTGCGCGAAAGTTCCGAAACAGATTTTCCATCCTGATGTATGAGTGGCCTCAGTCCTGCCCAACTTGAAATGACATCCTCAACTTTCAAATCAGCGCTAGGGAACATTTCATTAACAGCGGCAATGATATAGGCGGCATCTTGGGCACTAGCTTCGGGGTTATTAATATCTCCGCTGAAGTTGGTATCAGTAGTTCCCAGATAGGTTATTGAATCTCTGGGGATGGCAAAAATCATTCTTTTGTCGGCTTTTACGTCAAAATAGACCGACTGTTTAAGCGCTAATTTTTCAAAAGGAATGACAAGATGTACCCCTTTGCTCAAATGAAGCCTTTTGCCTTTCACGCCATCTCTATCAAAAGCCCTCAGGTTGTCTACCCAGGGACCGGCAGCATTTACAAAGATTTTAGCATTGACCGAGAAGGCGCTGCCTTGCAAATTGTCTTTAACCTTTGCTTTTTTGATGAGATTGCCACTATCATATTCAAAACCATTTATTTCTGCATAATTTAGACAAATTGCGCCAAATTCTACTGCTGTTTTCAGGATTTCAGCGGTGAGTCTTGCGTCATCTGTACGGTATTCGAAATAAAGACCGCCTGCTTTGATTCCTTCTTTTCGGAGCAAAGGTTCAGCCATT
>JBILRK010000523.1:0-2593 GCA_044372705.1 Saprospira sp.
CTCTTGAGTTGGTTTCAGGAAGAATATTTAAAACAGGTCAAAGGAAAATTGGATATGGGCAAAAGCTGTATCCGTTTCAAAAAACCGGAACAAATACCATTTGCTTTGTTTGCCGAACTAGCAAAAAAAATGACTGTTCAAGATTGGATTAGTTTGTACGAGAAAAATTATAAAAAGTAATAATTTGTTATTTTAGATCTGCTGCTAACAAATCATATTTTGAGTTTGTACTCAAGCTTTATATCAGTATAATACTTTTACACAACTTTATATCTTCTTGTAATTATGGTAGATAGTTCAATTAATAATCTACTAACCGGATTTAATTTTCAAATTTCCTAATCTTCAAATTAACCCGTGTCTTTTGTCGAAAATATAGTCAGTACCGTAAATGGTGAATTACCCGAATTCCAATCTTTAGATGAAGGAATTGACTTTTGTATGGATCACCTGGCTAAGCACAGTAAAGGATTGGATGAAGATTTTTTTCTGGATACTCGTTGGCTCGAAGTAAGAGATGATGTGAATTTTCAGGAAAATGTGCTGCATATTTTTCAAGAAGACGGCAGCTATCTTCATATCTTGGATGGTGATATCAGCAAAGGCAGCTGGGAAAACTCAGTTGGCGGTTTAATCGTTAAACATGGAGATAAACACGAACTTTTTGAATGTGTTTTTTTGAATGACGATTTTTTTATTCTGAAAAAGCACGGTAGTGGAGCCTTGCGCGGGCAGCGAAAATATTTTTATATGGTGCGCGAAGGATTTGGTAGAGGCTATGAATGGAATGAACTTATTGAAATGATGTTCAGGGTTTATCGGAGTAATTCTTTCTACTATTTGATGCTAATGTTTGTGCTTATTACCGTTATTGTTTTGCTAGCCTTTTCTTTTATGTAAGGTGCAGGCCTAACAATTTTAACGATTAGCAATTTCAACGACATAGTCTAATTGGACCTTTGCCGCAGTTGCAATTTCCTCAAGACTCAGTTTTCCAATTTTAATAAAGGCTTTGATCATCTCAATTCTATTCCTTTCTTCCCCTTTTTGAAAAGATTGGTTTCTTCAAGTTTTATTTGCAGAGGTATAACTTTATCTGTTATAGATTTAAGGGTATTTTCTAATTTTCGAAGTTTTGATATTTCTTCAAATTGACTAACAAATTTATCTAGTGAAACAGATTCATTTGTTTACTTAACAACATATTTTACTTTATTCTAATAAAACAAAAAAACGCCCTCAAAACTGAAGGCGTAGCTTATCAAATTAAGATGATATCTTATTTACATTTCACCAAAATGAGCAATAAAGGCATCTGCCAACTCAAGTGCAATGTAGCGTTGAGCCTCAACCGTTGAGGCGCCAATATGTGGCGTAACAGATATTTTAGGATGATTGAGCAAACGAGCATCGGGTGTAGGTTCATTGTTGAATACATCGAGCGCGGCACCGGCAACTTTTCCGCTATCAAGGGCATTTAGCAGGGCTTCTTCATCAATAACCCCACCTCTTGCGGCATTTAAAAGATAAACTCCATCCTTCATTCTTGAAATTTCGGCAGCACCTATCAATGCGCCCGATTTTCCACCTGGAACATGCACCGATATAAAATGGCTGTCGCGCAGTATTTTTTCGAATGAAACTGTTTTTAGATGCATTGTTAGGGAGACATTGGTATTGTCGGGCACCGGAATAATAATGTCGACATCTTTCTCTTCAAGATCGGAAGCAAGTACTTTCATGCCCACGCCCATAGCAATACGCGCCAATTCCTGACCAATTCTGCCAAAACCAATTATACCTAGTGTACGCCCTCTAACCTGCGAGCCTTCGGAATATTTATTCTTTAATTCTTTAAATTTTTCATTACCAACTGTGCTCATCTCGCGATTGGCAATGTGTAAAAAACGCGCAAGGGTAAAGACCTGTGCCATTACCAATTCGGCAACGGCTAGGGAAGATGCTCTTGGGGTATTAATAACCTTAATTCCTCGACTATGTGCATATTCTACATCAATATTATCCATGCCAACTCCAGCACGGGCAATGACTTTGAGACGTGGGCAAGCATCGATTAGTTCTTTTCTGATTTTGGTGGCCGAACGAACAATTACAGCATCGTATTCGGGTAACAGTTCTATAAGTTTATCTTGTGGAATATGATTAGTTTCTACCTGATAACCTGCCTCTTCCAATAGCAGTTTACCATCGGCTTCAAGACCATCGTTTGCGAGTATTTTTATCATGATAAAAGTAATTGTTGTTTGGTTTTTTGGATTTTTACTTCATTTCGCAGTTCGAAATTACAAAAAAAGGACAGCCCGAAGCTATCCTTTGTCAATTATTTTTAAAATTTCACATTAGCATTTTTTTCAAAGAATTCTTTAATTGGTTGTACTGCCCATTCAACCGTACCTTCGTCGAAAGGTGACTTTAGCCCGGCAAGTTTTACCAAATCTAAAAATGATTTTGAACCACCAGCCTTGCACAGATTTACATAATCTTTCCATGCTGCTTCTTTATCCTCAAGGCTTCGCTTCCAAAATTGGAATGCACAGATTTGGGCCAAAACGTAATCTATATAATAAAAAGG
>JBILRK010000524.1:0-2591 GCA_044372705.1 Saprospira sp.
AGTTATGAAACCAATGCGCCGCAAAACAGAAACAATGTTTTTGCATTTGGTAAAGAAAAGCCATTGGTGTTGAATCCTTTTATCAATACAGGTTTCAGTTTGGAGTATATGATAACGCCGCGTCTGTCGCTTTCATTCGAGCATCAGATTTTCATCACTGTAGATGATTATATGGATGGAAAATACCGTAACGAAGTTGGCACGCAGACCTCTAACCTTGATTTGCCTCAGTACACTTCGGTCCGTCTTGGTTTCCACATTGGTAAGAAAGAAAAACGCGTACAGCCGCTTTGGTTTGTAAACCCATTGCTTTCTCCTATGGGCGATATTGCCGATCTGAAGAAAAAATTGGATGATGCCTGGTTTAAAGACAATGATAAAGATGGTGTGTCGAATAAAATTGACGAAGAACCCGAAACAGAAGAAGGCGCTCCCGTTGATACTAAAGGAAGATCTTTAGATTCCGACCGCGATGGTGTTATTGATTTGAAAGACAAAGAACCGCATTCACCTCCCGGTTACAAGGTTGACAAAGACGGTATCGCCGATGTGCCTAAACCTATCACTCAAAAGGATGTTCAGGTACTTAAAAACCCTGATGGTTCAGAAAAACTTGTGATTGGAAAAGAAACCTTTAATCCTAAACAAGCCGCTGGAACTGCTGGTATAAATGATTGGTTCTTACCAATGATTCATTTCGATCAGGACAAATACAACCTTCGTCCCGAAGCATATGCACAATTGCAGCATATTGCCAATGTTATGAAAGCTTATCCAAATATTAAGGTTGTTGCTCATGGTCACACAGATGTACGCAATGGCGATGATTACAACGACATGCTTTCTTATAATCGTGTAATGACAGCTGTTGAATACTTGTCGAGCCAATATGGCATTTCAAAAGACAGATTTATCCTGCAATACAATGGTGAGCGTAAAAATTTGATTGGTGCTGCTGTGAGTGAAACAGATCATTTGCAAAACCGTCGTGTTGAATTCTCGGTTGCCAAAGAAAGCGATAAATCTCAAGACAGACCAAAAGGAGATGGCGGCGCAAATCGAAATTGGAAATATTAAGTTAATTTGAAAATTGGTTAATTTGTCTCGTTCATCAAACGAGATGAGAATTAGCCTGTCGTTATTTATACACAATAAGATAATTCTGAAATTTTATTGATTTAAAATATACAAGAAAGGGTAGCAGCAATGTTGCCCTTTTCACATTATACAAAAGAAATGAAAGTATCTGATATCATCAGCTGTATAGAAAAAGTTGCACCGACTTCTTATCAGGAGTCATACGATAATTCGGGATTGATAATTGGCGACAGAAACGCAGCACTAAATGGTGTTTTGGTCAGTCTCGATGCAACAGAAGACGTTGTGGACGAAGCAATTGCTCTTGGGTTTAATATGATAGTTGCCCATCATCCCATTATTTTTGGAGGCTTGAAAAAAATAAACGGCAGCAACTATGTTGAAAAAACCGTTATAAAAGCCATCAAGAACGATATTGCCATTTATGCAGTGCATACCAATTTGGACAATGTTTTAAGAAATGGGGTAAATTCAAAAATAGCTGAACGATTAGGCTTAGAAAATTGCCGTGTTATTGCGCCCAAAAAAGGCATACTGAAAAAATTATACACCTATGCCCCTCATGCTGCTGCCGAAAAAGTTAGAGAAGCGCTATTTGCTGCCGGAGCGGGCGATATTGGCAATTACTCTGAATGCAGTTTCAGTGTGGAAGGAATTGGAACATTCAAAGGCTCTGACGAAAGTAATCCAGTAATAGGTGAAAGAGGGATCAGACATTCGGAGCCAGAACAGAAAATTGAAGTTATTTTACCCGCATACCGCGAATCGGCAATATTATCGGCACTTATCGAGGCACATCCATACGAAGAAGTTGCTTATGAAATTGTTAGTCTGGATAATAGTTTCAATGAAGTTGGCAGCGGACTCATCGGAGAACTGTCCACCCCGATTGACGCGATGGATTTTTTAAGGGGTCTGAAAGCAACAATGAACTGCGAATGTGTTAGACATACTGAGATTCACAAAAAAGAAATAAAAAAAATTGCCCTTTGTGGCGGAGCAGGTTCCTTTTTATTGAAACAGGCAATCAGCGCAGGAGCCGATGTTTTTTTAAGTGCCGATTTTAAATATCATGAATTTTTTGATGCCGAAAAGCGCATCATCATTGCCGATATAGGACATTTTGAAACTGAACAATTTACAATCGAATTAATTTGTGAAATAATATCACAAAATTTTACTACCTTTGCACTCCGACAAAGTAAAGTAAAAACAAACCCGGTCAATTATTTGTAATAATTCATTGACATCGTGTAAGTTTTACTGAATTAGCATCTCATTTAACTGAAAATATACATTATTTTATGGCAAAAAAGACTGTAGTCAGTACCGTTTCTATTGAAGAGAAACTGCAAAACCTTTTTGAGCTTCAAACAATTGATTCTCAAATTGACAATATTGAACGACTCAAAGGTGAGCTTCCTATGGAAGTTCGTGAGCTCGAAGACGAAATTGTGGGTTTAGATACCCGTATTTCAAAACTTCAGTCGGAG
>JBILRK010000525.1:0-2588 GCA_044372705.1 Saprospira sp.
CAGTGTCTTGAAACTGCCATCGTGCATATAGGGACCTGTCACAGCTACGTTGCGCAAGGAAGGCACCTTGAATTTTCCATTATCTAAACTGTCCTTACTGATATCGTATCGACCTTTGTCCTTATCGTTGATGTTGTCGAAGAGACCGATGCTTCGAAATTCATCTCCGGTCAAATCTGGGCCAAAATGACATTCAAAACATTTGCCCTTAACATTAAAAATCTCTAGGCCGCGCATAGCAGCAGCAGAGATCGCTGATGAATCGCCATTCATAAAGCGGTCATGATCAGAACCCGTTTCAAGGGTTCTTTCGAAAGCAGCGAGTGCATCCGCAAGGAGTGCCTTTGAAGGCACTGCACCATAAATCCTATTAAAGGCCTCGATATAAAATGGATTTCTTGCAAGTCGGGCCACTGCAGAATCTGCGGGGAGGTTCATTTCCAATGGATTTTCAATTGGTATGAGCGCCTGTTCCTCGAGCGAGGCGGCTCGACCATCCCAAAAAAAGAAGGGTCTGCTCAGCACATTCATGGCCGTGGGCGTATTTCTTGTTCCCTTCTGCCCTCTTACTCCAGGACTCAAAGCAACTGTATCGGAAAAGGCAAATTGCGGCTTATGGCAGGAAGCACAGCTGATACTGTAATCTTCGGAGAGGATGGAATCGTTGAATAGGATTTTACCCAATTCCTCGGCTGTTGTCGGTCCGCTATAGGGAATGTCATGTTGATTTTGCAAATTCGCAAAAGCAATTACAATAGCAATACAAAAAATAGCAACCGAGTAAAGTTTCATAAATTGTTATAATGCTACAAAAATAAGAAAACGCCTGAAATTCTTTATGAATTGTCAGGCGTTTGTATGCTTTTTAACCTCTTTTAAGGAGATGTTAAAATTATTCTGCTGATTCGTCAGTTGATTCTTCTACTACTGGTGCTTCCTCAACTTTTTTAGTTCTGTCTTTAGGAGTACCGAAGATTTTCATGCGACGGTCTTCATTAGACTTGCGAGTTTCCTCAATTTTAGCTTCAACTTTTTTGTCTTTGCTTCCAACCCAAGCAGTATAAAGCTCATTGGCTGCTTCCTGTGTCATAGCACCTTTAGTTACACCTCTTTGAAGATGCTTTCTGTAATAGATACCTTTGTATTTCAGGATTGCACGTGCAGTGTCTGTAGGTTGTGCACCATTCATCAACCATTCAAATGCTTTGTCAGCATCGATTTCGATTGTTGCAGGAATAGTGAGTGGGTTGTAAGAACCAAGACGCTCGATATAACGACCATCGCGTGGTGAACGTGCATCGGCAACTACAATGTGATAAATAGGTGCTTTTTTGCGACCTTTACGTTGTAAGCGGATTTTGACTGCCATTTTTTTTAAATTTTAATTGTGATAGCATACCCTGCGTAACTTGCTCAACAAGGGGCAGGATTTTTAAGAGCTGCAAATATAAGGACTGATTTCTTGAATTTTACATTTTTATAGAAATTTTATTAGAAAATTGATAAAAACTGTAACTTTTGGTACAATTTTGATTAGTTAGATAGCAATATCGTAACTTTGCGAAAGCAAAATATTTTATCACAGATATAAAACTCAACTATGTCATTAAAATCATTATTTAGTGCTGCTTTGATGCTAATCAGCATTTCTATGCTTTCTGCACAAGGCATTACATTCGAAAAAGGCAGCTGGGCCGAAGTTGTCAATAAAGCCAAGGCAGAAAATAAATACATCTTTGTAGATGCCTATGCTGAATGGTGCGGACCTTGCAAGTGGATGGCCAAAAACGTTTTTACCGATGCAAAAGTAGCGGAGCACTTCAATGCAAAATTTGTGAATTACAAATTCGATATGGAAAAAGGCGAGGGTCCTGAATTTGCCAAGACTTATGCAGTAGCGGCTTACCCTACGCTCCTGTTCTTTAATCCCAATGGCGAACTTGTACACAAGGTTCTCGGCGCTCAACCTGCAGATCAACTGCTCATGCAAAGCGAAAAGGCTATTGACCCAACGCAGCAGATTTTCAGCATGCAAAAGAAATACGAGGCAGGAGAACGCAATCCTGAGTTTTTGTTGAAATATATCAATTCATTGATACAGGCAAATGAAGACCCCAACGAAGCTGTACAAGCTTATTTGGGTAATATTAAAAAAGAAGATTGGGCAAAGGAAGAAAACTTCAACATCATAGCTACTACCCAATTAGACTCAAAATCAGAAGTTTTTAAATATGTGGTTAGCAATCGTGCTGCTTTTGAAAAAAGTGCCGGAATTGAAAATGTTGGAAACTACATTGAAATGGTTTATTCTTATGCCATTGGAGCTGTGAGTGAAGCACACGATAATGCCGCATACAACAGCCTCAAAGCTGATATTGAAAAGAACATGGGAAGCAAAGCTGCAGCATTAGTTGCTATGCTCAATTTCTCTTATCATTTGGGCGAAAAGGATGAGTTTAAATATGCTCAAATCTTTTTTGATAAGTATTGTGACAACGGCAATCAATTGAATCAAATCGCCTGGCAATATTTCGAAACTGAAACAGATAAAGCCAAATTGAAAGCTGCTTTGAAGTGGGCCGATAAAT
>JBILRK010000527.1:0-2584 GCA_044372705.1 Saprospira sp.
TGGAAGGATGAATTTGGCGATTCTAAAATCTACCTTCAGATTTCTAATTTATGAGCTGTGTGAAATATCGTACAAAATTGATTTTCAATAGAATATAAATAAAACGGGCTGTTGTGCTATGTTTTAAAAATAATGACATTATTCCTATAATTTATATTATGTTAAATAGGATTTCGAAGCGCGATATAGACCTTTTATTCCACTACTCTTTATTTGGGCATAACTCCTTGTGTTTTTCACAAGCCATTTCCTTTTTTTGATGTTCTATCCGTTCCCTTAGCAATCCTATACCTTATTACTAAAGTTTCTACACTTGGCTTAAATACATTGAGCTTGCAAATTTTAGTCAACCTACCATACTAACTACTTGTATCGCATTTAGCTTCTAATAGATTTCAATTTGTTCATCATTGCGAATGGCTTGCGATAATCACGAAGCACTCCTCCTCTATTTAAAAAGATTCGGATTTTAACAATTGTACAATATTATGTTAAATAGAAATCTTGTTAGATGAAATTAAAAAACCGACTGAGTAATCATTACTCAGTCGGTTTTCTATAAAAAGATATAATGGTATTAGTTGCCGGCCTTTTTCAAAAGTTCTTTTTCTTTGGCACTATACTTAGAGTAGTTATCTTCATCGCTTTTACGAGTGTAAACTTCTTTCAAACCTCTTATGAGCGATAAGTCATTCGGATCCATTTTTTCTGCTTCGAGCAGATAACCTAAACCTTTGTCAACATAACTAAGGTATTCTTTTTCAACAGCAGCACGCTCCTCTTTTTTCATCTTGTCACCATTTTTCATTTGTGTGGCAAAATAGTTTGAGTAATTTACGTGAAGCGCACCAAGACTGTACATTGAGTTAAAATGTTTCTGATCAATTTTAAGTGCACTTGAGTACCATTGAATAGCTTTATTAAAGAACTCGATGCCTTCTTTAAGATCTTGTTCTGCTACAGGCCATTTTTCATAGTTTACTTTTCCGCGAAATTGCTCATCATACATATTGCCAATTACAAAATGTAGCATTGGGTTGTTAGGATCTTGTTCAACAGCTTGTTTCAACTGACCTTCTAGTTCGGCAAGTCTTCCCTCCTGTAAGGCAATATTGATTTCGGTGATAAGCATATCAAAATCGCCAGGAAATTGTTTTCTGCCATCAGCAACCAAGGCTTTGGCTTTGTCTTTTTGGCCTTTATCGAAATAACCACCGCTTAGTACACGATAACAGGTTTTGATGTCATCATCTTTAATCTTTTTACCAGTCATCAATGGCAAAAGTAGTTTTTCAGCCTCTTCAACTTTACCAACTTTTACAGCAGCTATACCACCTAGAAAAGCGGCATTCGTTTCCATATTAATCTCTTCTTTGTCAGATTCAAAAGTAAGTACTATTCTTTTCTTGAGATCAAAGCCAGCTGTTCTACCTGATATCTGGGTTAGTTTACTGAATAAATCGAAGCATAGTTCATAATTCTGCTCATTGTAAGCAGATATACCTTGACGATATAGCGCTCTGGCAGTTTGAGTAAAACCGTCAATAAACAATTGCTTTCCGGCAATTTTGTCAACAGTTTTTTCTTTTACCTTTGCTCTGCTTTCTTCCATGCTTAATGCTTTTTCATAAGCAACGAAGGCATCTCCGGATACTTTTTTGTATTTCTTTGAAAGTTGATCGTCAACAGCAACTGCAGCACAAATTTCTCCTTTATTTCTCCAGGTTTCTGGATCATCGGAAGTTTTAGGATCATTGCATGAAATTTCAATATTCTCCAGTGCATATTCCAATTTGTCTTTAAACTGCATGTTTAGTTTATACTCTTCCAAACTAGTAATGGCAGCAATTCGAGCGGCAGATCCGCTTTTCTGGGCAAAAACAGTGCAAGCAGTAAAAAGCAGGACTGCTGTAAATAAGTTTTTCATCAGAAGTTTTTGTTTTAGATAATTATAATGTTTTTAGAATTAAATCAAAAATTGCAAGAACTATGCCATGATAATTGCAGGGGCTATTCCTCTGAATTAGTTTCTTCAATTTCAGGCTCTTCCAATTGTCCGTCTACTATCAAAGATACATCAGCAATTGAATCACCCGATTTGATGTTAATGAGTTTTACACCCTGAGTAGCACGACCACTGATTGGCAATTCTTTTACGGCAATTCTGATGGTAAGTCCGGATTTGTTGATAATCATCAAATCGTCACTATCGGTAACCGCCTTAATAGAAATCAACTGACCCGTTTTATCGGTCACATTGATGGTTTTAATACCTTTACCACCGCGCGATTGTATTCGGTACTCGTCAATATCGGTTCTTTTTCCGATACCGTTTTCCGAAACTGCAAGAATGAGTTTGTTGTCGCCTTCTTCCACGCAAACCATTCCGATAAGTTCATCATTTTCGCCTTCAATGTCCATACCTTTTACACCAGTAGCGGTACGACCCATTGAACGTACATCAGTTTCTATGAATCGGATGGCTTTTCCAGCTTTCGATGCCAAAAGAATATGTGAATTACCTTTGGTAAGTTTGGCTTCGATTAGTGCATCATCTTCGCGGAAAGTGATGGCTGCAATTCCA
>JBILRK010000528.1:0-2582 GCA_044372705.1 Saprospira sp.
AAAATTGTGAAGCCCCAATTATTGAAGTCTCTTCAATAGAAAATTCTTTTTATAAGTGTTATCTCGTGAAAAATCTTTAGGCAATGTCAGTTTTTTTGCTGACATTTGTGCCACTTTTTTCAAAACACACAAGAAACTTATAACATGAACTTACAAAATGTAGAATCACAATTTGAACAGCATTTGAGTGCCTGGCGCGAGGATGAAAAAACTGCCCTTGAACTGCAAAAATTGGTTGGTGAACTTCGTTTCGACCGCTCTATTGAAATTGTAATTTTCCGTCGCGATATTCACGACAGTCGTCCAAGTGAAGTATTGAACGATCATCTTTTTGCAACAAATTATGTAAATAAGCCAATTTCGATAAAAACCAGCCTTGAAATTACACAGGCTATTGCAGGTCTAGATATGGCACCTGCCAGAATTGATATTGGATCACTACAGACAAAATGGTTGAATCAGGAGGGCAATTTGAGTGTTGCTGAATTTGTAGCTTCCGAATTGAATCATATCATAGGTGCTGATGCAAAAGCTGCAAAGCAGGTGAAGCCCAAAGATGTGGTAATTTACGGTTTTGGACGTATTGGCCGCTTGGCTGTTCGTATCATCACTGAGTTGATGGGAAGAGGAGAGCAGTTGCGTTTACGTGCAATTGTTGTTCGCCCGCGTAAGGCAGGAGAGGACCACGAAGAAGAACTTGTCAAAAGAGCCTCGCTCTTGCGCAAGGATTCTATACATGGCAAGCTTCGCGGCATTGTTGAAATAGTACCGGAGGATAATCAGTTAATTATCAACTCATGTCGTGTACAGATGATTTTTGCCGAACAACCCGAAGATATTGACTATACGGAATATGGAATACACAATGCCCTGCTCATTGATAGTTCGGGTGTTTGGACCGATAGAAACGGCCTGAGTCGTCATCTTCGACCTGGTATTGACAGAGTATTGTTTACTGCTCCAGGTAAGGAAATCAGAAATATTGTTTATGGTATCAATCATCAAAGTTTGAATCTGGAGAACGAAGAGGACCGTGTATTCTGTGCGGCATCTTGTACTACCAATGCTATTGCTCCGGTTCTGAAAGTATTGAACGATAAGTTGGGCATTCATCAGGGACATATGGAAACGGTTCATGCCTATACGAGCTCTCAGAATCTTTTAGATAATTACCACAAAAAAGAGCGTAGAGGCCGTGGTGCTGCTACCAATATGGTTATTACTTCATCAGGAGCAAGTTCTGCCTTGAATGAGGTGCTTCCTGAATTGGCCGGTAAAATCACTGGATCATCCATTCGTGTACCAATTCCTGATGGTTCATTGGCAATTATGACACTTCAACTGAATCGTGAAACAAGTCTGGACGAGGTAAATGAAATCATGAGAAATGCTGCTTTGTTCGGAGATTTATTCGAACAGATTATGTACTCTTCTTCTAAAGAATTTGTATCTTCGGATGTGATTGGCGCCTTGGCCTGTTCGGTTTATGATGCACCTGCCACTAAGTTATCTAAAGATGGTAAGCAACTTACAATTTACATCTGGTACGATAATGAATATGGCTATACTCGTCAGGTAATACGTTTGGCAAAGTATGCATCGAAGGTAAGGAGATATATGTATTATTAGGGTGAAAGGATGAAAGATGAAAGTTATTTTAGTGCGGAGGAGCCGGGTACGAGTCAATTTAGTAGCCAGTAGCCAGTACTTTAGGAACCAGGGACTAGGTACTAGAGCAGAGAAAAGAAAAGAAGTTCCGTGTAACGAATTTTTTCAAAAGGCTTTAGCCTATGAAAAAACAATAGCGAGAGAGTGCGGTATTTTAATGCCGCATTGAAAGATGAAAGATATTTTAGTGCGGAGGAATCAGGGACTAGGTACTAGAGCAGAGAAAAGAAAAGAAGTTCCGTGTAACGAATTTAGCCTATGAAAAAACAATAGCGAGAGAGGGTGTTATTTTAATGCCGCAATGAAAGAATGAAAGATTTTTTTAGTACAAATTAGCCAGGTACTAGGTACTAGATTTTTCTTTGCAAGCTTTGCGTGAAGACTACCTTTTACCTTCTAATTTCTACCTTTTGATTTCTTCTCATCCAAAAGACGAGACTATTTTCAACTTGTTTTCAATTTTGTTTCTCAAATTAAAATGCCATGTTAACCAACAACGAAAATGCCAAAAGCAGTATAGTCAAATTGCCTTGTCCAACCTGTGGTGGTCAATTGACATATTCTGCCGAAAAACAAAAGATTGCCTGTGAACATTGCGCTTTTGAGAAAGATTATGATAAGGCCGATGACTTAGTAAAGGAACAGTCGCTGGCAATGGCAGAAAGTCTAAAGTCGACCTATGTTCCAAAAGAAAGTGGCAAAAAAGTCATTGATTGTCAGGGTTGTGGCTCCAAGCTTATGATTGACGAAACTGAAGTATCGGTTAGATGTAATTTTTGCGGTTCGGAAAAAGTGAATGAAAAAGCCTTTGATCAAAATCTCATTCAACCTCAAGGTATTATACCATTCAAAATAGGCAAAAAAGAAGCCGTTTCAAAATTTAAAGATTGGATTAAAAAAGGTTGGTTTCATCC
>JBILRK010000529.1:0-2581 GCA_044372705.1 Saprospira sp.
ATTTTTCCATACTGGAGCCTATCAGGATTCACTCAGTGGATACGGAGGCGTACATCACTGCCTTATACCATCGCCCAAACATATTTTGGTCGATGTAGATGAAGACGGCAATCTGACCTACAAACTTTTTGCTCCCGAGCAGCGCTCACAGGAAGTAATGAAGCTCCTGGGTTATATTTAGGCAGCTTCTGTCTGATATAAATAAATCAAAGGATAGTTTTTGAACTGATATATTGGAAGACTGTTTCAACCTCGAAACAGTCTTCTTAATTTATAAAATGAATACAATGAAAAAATATTTTATTTCTGGTATTGGTACCGATGTAGGTAAAACTGTCGTTTCGGCTGTATTGACAGAAGCCTTGCAGGCCGATTATTGGAAACCAGTTCAAGCCGGCGATTTGGACTTTGGAGACAGCGACCGTGTGAAATCTTTAGTGTCCAATTCAAGATCTGTCTTTCACCCCGAAAGATATAGGCTGAATACGCCCGCCTCCCCGCATTATGCAGCTGAGCTGGATGGGATTGAAATAGTACTTTCTGATTTTAAAATCCCTCAAACAGAGAATAACCTCTTGATAGAAGGGGCCGGTGGTTTGATGGTGCCACTTAATGCAAAAGAAACCGTAGCTGATTTGATCAAATATTTTAATGCTCCGGTCATTCTTGTTTCGAGAAATTATCTGGGCAGTATCAATCATACCATGCTTTCAATAGAATTGCTAAAGCATAAAGGTGTTGAGATTGCTGGAATTATTTTTAACGGCCTATCAAATCCTGCTACTGAAAATTGGATTCTTCATAATAGCGGATGCACTTGTATCGCAAGGATTGGCAATGCAACAGAAGCACCCGACAAAAAATGGATAAAAGAACAAGCCGATTTAAATAAAAATAATATTATCAAATTATTGACATAGTTGTTGTTGTCTTAAAAATGATAATTTGTATCGCAAAAGCATACCTGATGGTGTTTTTGCGATTTTTTTTTAATTTTTTTAAATGAATTTATTCATTTAATATGATTCAATAGATAAAATTCCCTCTTTTTTAATAATTATTTTGCGTAAAAAATTTTGAAATAAAATCAAAAAGATGAAACTTTGTGCCGTTGTTAGGATTTTGTCATTTATTTGATGAAATGTAGTAGCACGAATGAGAAGTGAATTTGTAAACAACAAAATTTTTTATGATGAGAGTATTTAAAATTAAAAGCAGTATTACCGACAGAAGCAGTATCTCGCTTGAAAAGTATTTTAATGAAGTGTCGAGAATAGCTTCATTGAGCGCAGATAAGGAGGTGAATCTAATTCAGGATTATCGCAGTGGTGATGCTAAAGCCTACGATACATTAATAAAATCAAATTTGCGTTTTGTTATTTCAGTTGCCAAAACCTATCAAAATCAGGGTTTATGTCTCGAAGATTTAATTAATGAGGGCAATCTGGGCTTGATTAAAGCAATAGAAAGATTCGATGAAAGCAAGGGTTTCAAGTTCATTTCCTATGCTGTATGGTGGATCAGGCAATCTATTTTACAATCATTGGCCGAACATGCACGTTTGATACGAATACCTCAAAATAAAGTATGCAGAAGTATTAAAATAAAAAATACGGTTGAACGTTTCGAGCAGGAAAATTGCAGAGAACCGCAATATTCTGAATTGGAAGATTTATTATCTGTTAATGATAATGAAATGCACTTGATTACAATGCTGCAAAGTAGAGCGCTGTCATTGAGTGAAAGCATCGATGGGCAATCTGAGGTAGATGGGAGTGTTACCTATGAAAGTTTGCTCAAAACGGATGAAAGTTATGAATCGGATTGCTGTATTGATAAGAACCGAAAAAACAATTTACTGCAAGCAGTGCTGAATAAACTCAGCACTCGTGAGCAGAAGATTTTAAAAGCATATTATGGCATTGGCTATGCTGGGCCATTAAACTTGGAAGAAATAGGAAAAATCTGCGGTTTGACTCGCGAACGTGTCAGGCAATTGAGAGAAAAGGCGCTGGATAGATTGAGGTCGGCAGCCAATAAAGAATTGTTGAGTCTTTGTCTGTAAAAAGCATTTTTAACAGTAGGGCAAAAAATAAAGGGGGCATCCAAATGGATAGCCCCCTTTAAAAGTTTACTTTGTTATACCCAAAGCTTTCAGTCCATTCACGGTAGCAATTCTGGCCAATTGATCAATGTCGTAATAATGGCAGGCTTCGAGCATTACCCTTAGTTCTGTCCAAAGGTCACCATCCGAGAAAGGTTTGTAAATGTCACAGATATTATCGGTACCAAAGGCAACGGTAATTCCTTCAGGAACCATTTCATCCACTGGAGTAATAGAGTTGTGGCTTGGCGCGAGGCGCTCGGTTCTGTTGTGATCGATCCAGGCAGTAGGGCAGGAGATGGCAATCAAATCGGCTTCGCGCATTACCTTATATACTTCAGCACGGTATTTTTTTGGATGTGCCGCAAGGGAGATACAGTGAATGGCAGAAACCTTACCATGCATGCCATGTTCAATGGTTTTGCGAGCCAGCTGTTCTGTTTCGCGTTCATCATCGGTATTAAACTGGTCAACATG
>JBILRK010000530.1:0-2580 GCA_044372705.1 Saprospira sp.
GAAGCAATGCGATCTGTTTTATCCAAGCCCATTTTTGTCCAGTTTTTACCACCGTCATTGGTTTTATAAATACCATTTCCGTAGGAAACACTATTTCTGGTCCAGGTTTCACCTGTGCCTACCCAATAAGTTTTGTCCGGATCATTAGGGTCGATGCTAACAGCACCAATCGATTGACAATAATTATCAAAAATTGAGGTGAAGCGCACGCCACCATCTTGCGATTTCCATACGCCACCACCAGCTGAACCAATGAGTACAACATCGGAATTAGTTGGATGTAATTCAACATCGCTCACACGGCCGCTCATCAGCGCTGGGCCGATTTGTCTGGCTTTTAAATCACCGAAGAACTCACCGGCATTCAGTGTTTGTTCCTGAGCAAAAACGGATAGTGACATACCCAAAAGGAGTATGCCTATATTTAACTTATGCATCTTTCTTTATTTTTTTGGAAATGAAAATTTCTTTTCGTCAACAGCAGGATTGATTTCAACTTTTTCAAATTGAATAGCTTGGCTTGGTCCATCTTTGATACCTGAAGTGGTAGAATAAGGAACAAAAACACCTTCTACTTCCTGATAATCACTCAATTTAGTTTGTGAAGTTTTACCCTTCATTTCTCCAGAGTTGATTTCAGTTTCAACCATAATTGGAACATTATTTTCTATATCCAAATAGTAATATTCAACATTTGGTATTTCTTTTCCCTCTACAAGCATTGTTTTTTTGTCTAATTTTATCTTGTAACACTCAGTACCTTCAATCTTTTCTTTTCCAAGGAGGGTTGCTTTGTAACCTAATTTTTTACAGGAAAATAAAGCATTTGGAAATTCTAAAGCGGCTCTTTTGGCATTTTCAGAATCATCGGCAGCACTTTCTTCAGGCTGCATTGTCATAAAATTAGTCGTCCAGCTTTTATTGCCATCAAACGCCATCATTGTCATGGTATTACCCATAAAAGTTACTTCTGTATAGGTTTTGCCATCTCTTGTAGTAACAACTTCGACAGGAATCTGCATGCCGCCTTGTTCTACATTGGCAGTCATTTTCATGGCTTTTACCTCGTCCCATTTTTTGCCACCTACTGTTTCGTAGTAATTGTTAATAATTTCATCCACAGATTGAGCAGAAGCATTGTATGATGTTAATGCCAGCAAAGCAATCAGTATAGAATTGTTTACAAATTTGTAGAGATTCATATTGATTTTGATTTAAAAGTTTACGGATTTTGATTTAAAAATCAAATATAGTTGAATTTTATAATTTTTTTTAACCGCGCCATCCATGAGACATGTCTCTTCGACCAAATGCAGATTTTTTTAGAGCATATGATGCCAAACAATGTTAAATACTTTTTGTAAAAAGTACATTAACTTATTTTTTATTTTAACTTTGTGCTTCTAAAGCCAATAAAATTCTAAAATTATAATTTAATGTTTAAGATATGGTTCGCTTATCCTTTGTCTTTTTTCTATCGGGACTTTTTTTGATTGCAAAGGCACAAATTAATGTTAATAATCCTGAAATTGAGCAACGTATTGATGAGATAATGGCTAAAATGACCCTGGAGGAAAAAGTGGGTCAAACCTGTCAGGTTACACTCGATGCAGTATTAAAAAGAGATAATTCAAATGCTGTTATTGAGCCGATTCGTATCGATACACAGAAACTTCAGGAGGCTTTAACAAAATATGGCATTGGTTCAATTTTGAACGTTGGCTCGCATACTTTGAGCCTCGAAGAGTGGAAATATATACAGGATAATATCCATCGTTTTTACAGCGAAAAACAGTCAAAAATTCCCATTATTTATGGTATTGATGCCATTCATGGCGTGAATTATACCATTGGCGCAACCCTTTTTCCGCAGGAAATTGGACTTGCTGCAAGCTGGAATCCTGAGCTCGCTGCCAAATTTGGAGAAATTAGCGCTTACGAAACAAGGGCTTCGGGAATTCATTGGAATTTTTCACCAGTGCTCGATTTGGGCAGACAACCGCTTTGGTCACGCTTTTTTGAGACATTGGGAGAGGATCCCTATCTCGCTACCGAAATGGGAAAAGCGATTGTAAATGGCTATCAGGGAAAAGGCAAAGTAGATGCCTATCATGTGGCGGCCTGTCTTAAGCATTTTGTGGGTTACAGCAATCCGCAAAGCGGCAGAGACAGAACACCGGCCTGGATTCCCGAAAAAATGATGGCCGAACTCTATTTGCCACCTTTCAAAGCTGCTGTAGAACAGGGCGCACTCACGCTGATGATTAATAGTGGCGATGTTAATGGCATGCCGGGTCACATGAACTACAATTTGCTCACAAAAACCTTGAAAGAGGACTGGGGCTTCAAAGGATTTACGGTTTCGGACTGGGAAGATTTTGAATTTCTACACAATGTACACAATACTGCTGATGATATTTACGATGCCATCATAAAGGGTTTCAATGCGGGAGTTGACATGAGTATGGTGCCCTATGGCCCGAATTACAAAGGCTATTGCGAATTGATGACAAAGGCTGTTAAAGAGGGTAAAATCAAGGAAGAAAGGCTCAACGATGCGGTGAGAAGAATCATCAGGGT
>JBILRK010000531.1:0-2578 GCA_044372705.1 Saprospira sp.
TGACCCAGGTACCGTTTCTTCAATTAGTTTTTCGGCAAGCCCACCAATAAGTTTGTATTTATCGAGCATGATACCGATAAGTCCTTTTGACAGATGAATCTCACGGATATCTTCATCGCTAAGGCTGATGGTCCAGCGGTTGAGATAAGAATTTTTATTTTTTGATTTATTGTCCTTATCCAAATACTCAGCGCTATTCATGGCAAGACCAGCAGCAGTACTATGAGAGCTGAAAACGGCCACAGTATCGCCCTGCTCACGCAATTTTTGAAGGTAACTGTAATACCATTGCCTTGAGGCCAGGCTCATATGCTTAATATCGACCAGCACTCGGCGCCCCTCTCTTTTGTCCAGCAAACGTGCTACTGCTTTTTCACCAAGCGGGGTCATCCCTTCATCAACTCCCTTACCCGCACCAAAAATAAAGGTCTGCAATCCGCTGAATGTTCGGGCCTGACCACATAGACCATTCCAGAAAAAATGATTGAGATTGATAGCAAGCACGGGATATTCTAAATATTCGCTACTGCCCTCTTTTATTGGTAAAATACCTTTAAGCCGATCAACATTACTGAGATAGAATTTATGATATGCTTCTGTATTTGAAACGTCAAGCGGATCGAGTGAATGGCCCAAGGTATGGCCCCCTTCAATGTTGAGTACCAAAGCAATTTTTAAAGGATCCTTCATGAGCTCGCGCAAATGATTGCCATTTCTGGCAACTTCGTAGGTATAAGACTTTCCGGCAAGGTAGTATGGCAGATTTTCCCCATCCTGCACGTATTTGATGTTCTGAACAAAATCATCATAATAATTTATCAGTTCATCTTTGCCAACAACCCTACAATTTTCTACCCCACTTACACAGGCCATTGTCGATAAGCCTTTTCTTTGTTCATTCAGGAGTTTAGCATCCATCATCTCTTTTTCAAGAGGGGTCAAAGAGAGATATGCGAGTTTGACATTACCTTTTATTAGACCTTCGAGATGTGCCTGCGATGTCTTTGGTACTTCTTTCGACCCATTAAGAAAAAGGTTGGATATCCTGCCATCGCAGTTATGGTCAATCTGTTCCCACATGTTATATTTTGCTACATTTCTCGAATTGAAAGGCTTGAGTGAGGCATGCATGTGCACATCTGTAAAGGGGAAAAGTTGCACATGAAATTGAGGTGCAAGTTCCTGCGCAAAGGTATTAAAGGCAAAAAGACAAGAAAGGGCAATGAAAAATAAATTCATTGGACGAGAAATAATAGAATGCATTGTTGAAGGGAAATTAGTTTTTTATCAGTATTAAAGGTAATCAGCACATAACAATTAAAATGCCAACTCTTTGTTAATCATGAATTATTGCAAAAAACTTGCATTGAATTTGATAAAAATTTCTTGTTAGGAAACTTTTTTGTTTTCAATTGAGTTTAAAAACAAAATAAGTGTAAAATTAAAAAAATAGAAATTATGAAAATCAACAAAAAACAACTCATTGAGCAACTACGCTACTTAGCAGACAACGATCCCAATCAATTAAAAGAAATTTTGAATGAATCTTTTAATGAAAAAAATAGCACCCTTAAGGATGCTGCTGTCGAATACCTAAATTCAAACGAAATTAAAAAACAACAAATTAAAAAAATCAGAGAGGAGAGTTTCAAACGTTTTGATAAAGTTTACAAAGCATTGTCCTAATGAAAAAATTTACTTACTTATGTAAAACTGACATTATTGAGTCAAATTTTGAAGTAATACAAATGTTCGGTGGAAATTATATTCCCCCTTGTAATCTTATCAATGAATCCGCATTAGATTACTTAGTCGAAATTGTTGAATTTGGAATTCTTTTTGGTGAAGAAATGTATCCTACTTTAGAATCTAAAGCTGCTATTTACCTTTTTAACATTACAGAGAATCACGTATTTAGTGATGGCAACAAGAGAACAGGTTTAGATTCTATGATTTTATTTTTAGGTCTTAATGGCTACCGTCTTAAAGAACATCTTGAAACACTTAATAATATTCCTGATGTTCCAAAAGATGCCGACTCTGATACTATCTTAGAAAATTTAGTCTTTGAAGTTGCCGAAAGCAAAAGAACTTTAGAAGAGCTAAGCGAGTGGATAAAACAGAATATTACAGAAATATAAAAGTGCGGAAGACAATATCGACCGCACTTTTTATTCTAATTTCTACCTTCAAAATTCTGATTTTTTTAGATTTTCCACTCCAACATGCAGGGACAATGATCCGAATGCACTGCATCGTTCAATAGATCAGCAGCCAAAACTCTGTCTTTGACAGGATTTGAGACAGCCTGATAATCGATTCTCCAACCCTTATTTTCCTTTCTTGCTGTAGCTGAACGCATACTCCACCAGCTGTATTTTTGCAAATCGGGATTTATCATTCTGAAACTATCAACAAAGCCGGCATTATCGAAAAATTTACTCATCCAGGTACGCTCTTCGGGAAGGAAGCCGGAACTTTTTTTGTTTCCTTTTGGGTCGTGAATGTCGATGTCTTCGTGCGCAATATTGAGGTCGCCCTGAATAATTAGGTTAGGACGCACTTTTTTCAGTTCAAA
>JBILRK010000532.1:0-2570 GCA_044372705.1 Saprospira sp.
AAGACAGTACCATTACAAAACATGAACAAGCCTTTGGTGACCTAGGCCCCTCTGCTGTAGCAGCGCTGATGCGTGCATTCAAAGAAGGCTATAAATCCGATCATAATGCCTGGCTGAAAATTTTTACCCTACTGAAAGGTCAAGAACTTTCTAAAGATTTTGCATCTGTTGAAATAGACATTCTTGGTCTTTCTGAACAGGAAAAGCCTGGAAGTACAATACTGCTTGCCGCAAAAACAAACGAAAAGAAAAATGATGCCATAAATAAAAGAGCCAACGAAAAAAGCGCCTTTCTGCAAGGCCTTGCCGACCAAGAGGGCATGTCAATTGAAAGCCTCACAGAGCAATTTCAACTAGGATACAAAGCGGGAATAGAAAAAGCCCAACAAAGCATTGATGACAATGCAAATGACGATGCCCTTTATAGCATCGGTATCATTCATGGTCTTAACAAAGATGGATTTTTGCAATTGCCCGAAAATAAATCTGTAGCTGAAGGCTTTCTCAGTAAATCAAAAAAATCGAAAGAACACTTGGAAGCAGCCAAACTAACAGAGGAAGTTTTTGAGAAAAAGGCCAAATTTAAAGAGGGTAAAATAAGGGGCGAGCAAATGCTCATCCAAATTCAGACAGGCATGTCCAGCCTTTCTGATTTTAGCGTGGAAATGCAGGGACCCGCCTATAAACAGGCATATAATAAGGGTTATGAGGAGGGAGAAAATGCCGGCGAAAATGCTGCCAAAGAAATATTGGAAGGAAACCCGCTGCCCGAAAGGCCCGAGATAAAAAATGATTTGAACGATGAACTGAATGCCGCTTTTGAAGAGGGATTCAAGCTCTCTTACCAACAAACAATTGAATACTGGCGTGGCTACAACAGGGCCTATAATCAGGTGAATAACAGCAATGCCGATGACGATTTCGACAATAGTGTCGATGCCGATATTCAACAGCGGTCCTCCTTTCAGGAAGGTGTCAGAGAAGGGCGCAAACAGGGTATGCTCGACAAGGCCGCAGGTACCCTAAACAATGCCAAAACTGCCCTTTCGACCGAATCGCTACAGATGGGCAATAAAATCGCCAACCTCATCGGTCAGTACCGCGAAGGGTTTTTGGATAGCCGTGCAGATGGTATCGAAGCAGGTTATAATGAAGCATTCAGAATGCCCGAAACACCCGAAGAAGGCTCAAATATCGCCGCACTGAAAAAACAGTTTGCCCTGAAAGCTGGCTCTGCCGTTCATGAAAAAATTCAGAAAAAAATTGAAAAAGAACTCGAAAAAGCCATTGTTCAAAACAGTTCGAACCGAAACCTAAACACTGCACTGAACCAGATTCTGGAAAATTTATCCCAAATGAAGCGTCCAGATGAAAAAATGGACCTCAACAAGAAATTTGACCTGATCAACAAAGAAGCCGACCGAATTTTTATTGCTGAAGATAGCCTGAATGACTCCGATCAAAGAATCATTGAGCAGCTAAATGAGTTTAGTGTTGACTATGTCAGTGAATTCCGAGCCGGCTTTTTTAAAGGCGGTGAAATCGGGCTGCAGGACGGCATCAGCATAAAAGAACTCAAACAAAATATCAAACCCGATGAGGAGCGCAAAGACGCTGCCGACGATTTTTTCAACTCGATGCACGAAAGCATGGATAATGAAGGGGAAGCCGCATTTACAGATGCTTTCAAAGAGGGCGTATCGAGCGGATTGAGGCTGGCAAAAACAAATCCCGATATGCAAAAATCGGATTTGGAAAGAATGGAATATCAGGGAATTAGCAATATCAGAGCCGCATTGCGCAAACTGATCAGCGCTGATTATAAATTACACAGAGATAAAAAGGTTGACAGCAATGACCCCTCGGCCCTGAGTAATCATCGAAACATCACATTGGGTTTTAGAAAAATTCTTAGCGAATTTAAAGATAGTACCGAAAGGGCGCCAGCCGATAATGCGTCTGTAAATGATTTTATAGAGGCTGAAATGAAAGAGATTCAAAAGGAACTTGAAAATAGTTTTGAAGACAATTCCGACGAAAATCTAATAAAATATTTTGCTGATATCCAGGACCACTCGTGGTCAAAATTCCTTAAACTCTACCAAAAAGGATATCACAATGGCTTCAAATCGGGTGTGCATCAGGGAGTCGACAAAAGAAACAATGCCATAAATACTGCCTCGGCCGGTGCCGATAATCAATTGCAGGCCATTCACGAATTACTGCAGGGAAGCCATATTCAGGATGCCTATATCAATGACCTTGACTTGGCCGATGCGCAGGATGAAATGAGACATGAACTGACGCATTATCGCGCCGAAGTAAATAAATCGCAGGAACAGAGCTTTAAAATTGATGAAGATTTCACGGCACTTTCAACAGAGTACAATCAAATAAAATCACTCGAAAGCAGTGAACCCGAGGCCGAAAATATTGATTTTACAAGTTTGAGCGAAGAGGATTTTAATAGGATGCTCAACTTAGATGCTGTTTCGAATGATCCTGCTGCCGACAATGCCAGACTGAATGCTTTGGATGAGAAAATAAATGCCAACAGAGCAAAATACCGC
>JBILRK010000533.1:0-2568 GCA_044372705.1 Saprospira sp.
CAGAGCAGTTAAGCCCCTCAGCGCCGATGGTACTACGTAAGTGGGAGAGTAGGTCGCCGCCTACCTAAACTTTATAGCCCGATTCGAAAGAATTGGGCTTTTTTTATACAATTAAGTAAAATTGAAACAAATAATTGCATTTTAAACTATTCAAGGTACAAAAAATTGCAATTCATAGTCAAAAATCTTATCTTCGCAAGGTGCTATAATTTGATTAGCAAAACCATAAATGCTATGCTTGATACTTCAATAGAATACCTAAAAGGAGTAGGGCCTGTAAAAGCTGAACTATTAAAAAAAGAACTTGCCATATTCACTTATGGTCAGTTGCTTAATTATTTTCCTTTTCGATACATTGACAGAACCAAATTTCATAGGATCTCAGATGTTAATGCTGAAAGTGATTACGTTCAAATAAGAGGAATTTTAAGAAAAATTGACGAGCAGGGAAGTGGACCAAAAAGAAGACTCATTGCAACTTTTAGGGATGAGAGTGGCGTAATGGAACTTGTATGGTTTAAAGGATTGAGTTGGGTAACCAATCTTCAAACTGGTGTAGAATATGTAATTTTTGGCAAACCTTCTGCTTTCAATGGTCGTATCAGTATGATACATCCAGAGCTAGAACTTGTTTCAAATGCCAATACAGAGCCTCAGTCAATGTTTGAACCAGTTTATTCATTGACAGAAAAATTAAATGCCAAAAAAATTAAGTCTAAAGATATTGGCAGATTAGTTAAAACTCTCCTGCTTAAAATTGATGAAAATCCTGCTTTGGTTGAAGATAACTTGCCTGTTTATATTAGAGAACAATTTAAATTTTTGAGCAGAAAAGAGACCTACAATTATATTCATTTTCCGCAAAATCAGGAACAACTCAAAATAGCAAGAAATAGATTTAAATTTGAAGAACTATTTTTTTTGCAACTGAAACTGCTAAGAACAAAGAAACTTCGAAAATCAACTAATAGAGGCTATGTATTTGACAAAATAGGTAACTTTTTTAATGGGTTTTATCAAAACAATCTAAAATTCCCACTTACTGAAGCACAGAAAAGAGTTGTAAAAGAAATCAGGAAAGATCTAGGGTATGGTGAGCAAATGAATCGTCTCCTGCAAGGTGATGTAGGCTCTGGAAAAACAGTTGTAGCGCTTATGACTATGCTTATTGCCCTTGACAATGGATTTCAAGCGTCTTTAATGGCCCCAACTGAAATATTGGCTCAACAGCATTTTAAATCAATATGTGAAATGACAGAGGGACTAGGGGTCAATGTCGAGTTGTTGACTGGAACAGTTAAAGGTTCTAAGAAAAATGAAATACTAAAAAGACTAGAGTCTGGTGAAGTAAATCTCCTCATTGGCACACATGCCCTTATCGAAGATACGGTTGTTTTCAAAAGACTTGGTTTAACCATTATTGATGAACAACACAGATTTGGAGTCATGCAGAGGGCCAAAATGTGGAAAAAAACAGATTCCAACCCACCGCATATTTTGGTCATGACGGCAACGCCAATTCCAAGAACCCTGGCAATGACAGTATATGGAGATCTTGATGTTTCAGTTATAGATGAAATGCCAGCAGGTAGAATACCGATAACTACATTCCATAAATACGAAAGTCAACGTCTTTGGGTTTTTGGTCGAATGCGGGAAGAAATTTCAAAAGGACATCAGGTATATATTGTTTACCCACTTATTGAAGAGTCTGAAAGCGAAATAATGGCTGAAATAAAAGATCTTATGCAAGGTTTTGATATAGTTTCAGCAGAATTTCCTAAACCACAGTTTCAAATCAGTGTGGTACATGGCAAACAAAAACCAGCTGATAAAGAATTTGAAATGCAGCGCTTTATAAAAGGCGAAACTCAAATAATGATTGCAACGACTGTAATAGAGGTGGGAGTAAATGTACCTAATGCAACACTTATGATTATTGAAAATGCAGATAGATTCGGACTTGCGCAGTTGCATCAATTAAGAGGTAGGGTAGGCAGAGGTGGAGGAGAAGCCTTATGTGTGCTCATGACGGGTTTTAAACTATCGGAAGAAAGTAGATTTAGAATGAGAACAATGTGTGAAACTACCGATGGGTTTAAAATTTCAGAGGCAGATTTAAAGCTTAGAGGTCCAGGCAGTATAGAAGGTACTCAGCAGTCTGGAATAATTGGACTAAAATTGGCCGACATAGTAAAAGATGCTAATATTCTAACCGCTGCCAGAGAACTTGCAATGACAGTTTTAGAAACAGATCCCAATTTAGAAAAATCTGAGAATTTACCATTAAACAAATATTTGAAAAACACAGAATCTAAACAAACATTCAGCAGGATTAGCTGATGAATTAACAATAAACTTTAATGTTTAATATTGAGATGTCAGGAAATAGATTTAATAAATTATTACAAGCTTTAATATTAGGTTTTCCTGTACTCCTTTTAATTATTTTAACCTGCCAAATTTGGCTCTATGATTATGATATTTGGGTAGAATATTTTTTAAGAATTGCTGATAAAGAAGATTATGAATCAACTTTCAAAGAAAAAATTCTTAGTAGATCGACTT
>JBILRK010000534.1:0-2563 GCA_044372705.1 Saprospira sp.
TGATTTTATTGGCAGGAAATACGATCATTTTGGCAGTCAGTTGAGATAATCAGATTTTTATTTGATTTTGGCACGATATTTTAAATAATTCAGCATATAACCTTATAATCTTTACCACTATGGCTCAGCGTTCACTTTTATTCAGCATGATTTGTATGCTTTTTCTGTCTTTCAATATCAGCATTCTTCATGCTCAGGAAGAAGATGAGGATGGCGAAGAAGATGATACCGAACAGGCAATCGAATATGATGTCAAACAATTCGAGGCCATCAAAAAAGGAAAAAAATATTGGGATTCCTACAGGGCAGCAGCACCAAATGCCAAAATTAATCTTAAAGGAGCCGAACTGGCTGGTTTGGATTTTTCGGGCTATGACATGAAGGGGGCCGATTTAAGCGGAGCCGACCTTCGAGGAGTTAAAATGCTGAAGACAAACCTAGAGTCTGCCGATTTGAGTGGTGCTGATTTAGGAGAACAGGACCAGATAATCTCTGATTTAAGTGGGGCTATTTTTAATAAAGCCAATCTTGCCAATACTGACCTGACCGGAGCCCGCTGTATTAAAACTCAATTCATCGATGCCGATTTGACAGGAGCTGAACTAATTGGTGCCAATATGCGTAAAGCCAATATGACCAATGCAAAACTGGATGGCTGTGATGTAGAAAATTGTACTTTTGAACGCACGATACTGATTGGAGCAAGCATGGAAGAACTTACCAACGCGGAGGGTGCCAACATGAAGGAATGTATCTATAAAAAGGAGGACATGCACCTGTACACATTACCAGATGTAAAGTATCCAGAAGATAAATAAATCTTTATAAAAAATAGAAAACGCCACCCCAAAGGGTGGCGTTTTTTTTGTTTTTTTCCTATCTTGCAATAAAATTTCCATGCGATTTTGGTTTTTGATTTCAGCCATATTTTTTTTGTCATGTAATGCAGATTCAGACTGTCGTGTAGGTGAAATAGAAATAGCCCAATCTGTATTAGAACAGGCAAGAAAAAATGCATTTCCTTATTGTCTGACCTTTCACAAGGCGGCAAATAAAGATACAACAGCTTTGCTTCAACTCATCAGATTTGCTTATAAAACCGATGACAACTCAGCTATTGATCATGGCATTGCGTTTACTGAACTTTCGATTAAATTGGGAGATGATTTTATGAGTAAGTTTCTAAAAATGCAAAAAACAGAACATCTGCTTTTGGCAGCAAAAATGTTTCAAGCCTGTATAGAATACAGAGAACCTTCGCTCGATCTTGAACCTTATTTACCTGCAACATTAAATTTATTAAGTGATTCCCTTTCAAAATAATTAAGATGCCTAAGAAAAAAATTGTAATCCTTAGCGGCGCTGGCATAAGCGCCGAAAGTGGAATAAAAACTTTCAGAGATGCCGAGGGCTTGTGGGAAGGCCATGATATTATGGAAGTAGCCTCACCTCAGGGATGGAAAAAAAATCAGCACCTTGTTTTAGATTTTTATAATCAACGCAGAGCGCAGCTACATGAGGTAGCACCCAATGCCGGACATTTGGCTTTGGCAAAACTAGAGGATTTTTTTGAAGTGAATGTTGTTACCCAGAATGTTGACAATCTACATGAAAGAGCAGGTTCTAAAGAAGTGTTGCACCTGCATGGCGAACTTTTAAAGGTGCGCAGCACAGCTGACGAGAACTTGATTTATGAATGGACCGGAGCATTGAATTTGGGTGATTGTTGCGAAAAAGGTTCTCAGCTCAGACCTCATATTGTATGGTTTGGAGAAGCAGTTCCCTTGATTGAAAAAGCGATTGAGCTTACCGAACAGGCCGATATTTTTATGATTGTTGGCACTTCAATGCAGGTATATCCCGCAGCAGGACTTATACGCTATGCACCCGATGGAATACCCATTTATTTTGTCGATCCTAAGCCAGCATTAAAAACGGGGGATCCAAATCTCAATATCATTGTAGAAACCGCAGCGATTGGTCTGCCTCCTTTGGTAGAAGAAATTATCAGCAAACACCGCTAATAAGATTAGCATCTCGATATAAACTATAAATAATTTTAAGCTTGGCAAATCATCATCAGAGCGACAATGAAACGCTCACTAGTATAAAAATTACTCCTTTAATGGAGCAATACAATGAGTTCAAGGCACAATATGCCGATGCTATTTTGTTGTTTAGGGTAGGAGATTTTTATGAAACCTTCGGTTCAGATGCTATTTTAGCTTCCAATATTTTGGGGATAACCCTTACTGCACGTAACAATGGATCTTCAAAAATCGAACTTGCTGGCTTTCCGCATCATTCGCTCGACAGCTATTTGCCAAAACTAGTAAGGGCCGGTTACCGAGTAGCCATCTGTGATCAGCTAGAAAAGCCATCACCGCTCAAAAAAATCGTTAAACGTGGTGTAACCGAAGTTGTTACGCCGGGTATAACGGTGAATGATAAAATCCTGGACCACAAAAGCAATAATTTTTTGGCAGCGATACACTTTGGTGTTAAAGATCAGGCAGGCATCGCTTTTTTGGATATTTCAACCGGAGAATTTCTGGTATCGGAG
>JBILRK010000535.1:0-2557 GCA_044372705.1 Saprospira sp.
TCTAGTAAGCCTACTTTATGTCCCAAAGAAATATGGTGTAACAATGTACCGCAGCAGGAAATTTCAATATCATCGGGATGTACACCGATTGCCAGGATGTCAAGTTTCATTTTTTTTGAATTAATTTGAACAAATATAGACTAAGCTACCTTATCTTACTTTTGAATACTAATTTAATTTAGGAAGCAAATAAAAAAAGAGAAAAAAAACATTTTATTGTTTGAAGTTAAGAAAAATAGACATATATTTGCACTCGCTTTTGAATAAAAGTATGCGGGTTCTGTAGCTCAATTGGATAGAGCATCTGACTACGGATCAGAAGGTTAGGGGTTCGAATCCCTTCAGAATCACAGATTTACATTATATAGAATCATTATGAGCGCTGGTTCCCTTGCTTGGAACTTTTTTAAATTATAATAAGTCATGTCGAGAATTTGTCAGTTGACCGGTAAAAAATCTTTGGTTGGTAACCAAGTGTCACACTCCAACCGTAAGACTAAACGTCGTTTTAATGCAAACATTAAAACAAAACGTTTCTTTGTTCCTGAAGCAGGTCTTTGGGTAACTTTAAAAGTGAGCACTCAAGCTATTCGCACTATGAACAAGCTTGGTATTTACGATTTCCTTAAGGCTCAATTGAGCAAAGGGTTTGACCCATTTGTGTGGGTTGAAGATCCAAACGCTATCAAAACCAAAAGTACTGAGCGTAAATATAGAAGAGTAGAGTCAGTTGATGCCAATGGTCACAAAACTTACAGCATTACTTATACCCCCGAAGCATTTGAAAATAACCGTAAGGTTAAACTTTCATCAGTTATAAAATAATTTTAACCAAGTATAATAGTATAGTCATGGCTAAGAAAGGAAAAGGCAACAGAGTACAGGTTATTCTGGAATGTACTGAACATAAAACTTCAGGTCTGCCCGGTATGTCTCGTTACATCACCGTAAAAAATCGTAAAAATACTCCTGAGCGTATGGAATTGAAAAAATTCAATCCAGTCCTCAAGAAATACACTATTCACAAAGAAATCAAATAATCTCTAAACCGGAGGAATAACAATGGCAAAGAAAATATCAAAAAACGCAAAGGTTGCACAACGTGCCACCAACGCCGGTTCAGGTAAAGATCATGTTCGCGTAATCAAAAGTATTAAAGACCCGATTACCGGCAAATACTCTTACAAAGAAGTGATCATCCACAAAGATAAAGTCGAAGAATTTTTCACGACTAAGTAACAGGTAATCAAGGTAAATATTTTTTCGGCTTCTTCTGAAAGGGAGAGGCCTTTTTTCATTAATCAAAATTAATTCAAATTGAGATGGAAATAACATGTTCTCATTCTTAATTATTTACCAAAAATTTAAATATATGGGGTTTTTCGATAAGCTTTTCGGAAAAAAGGAAAAGGAAGATTTAAATAAAGGGCTTGAAAAAACAAAGGAGAGTTTTTTTGGCAAAATAGGTAGAGCTATCGCTGGTAAAACAAAGGTAGATGAAGAGGTATTGGATGAGCTTGAAGATATTTTGGTTCAATCTGACGTTGGGGTCAAAACAACTGTCAAAATAATTGACAGAATCGAGAAAAGAGTTGCCAAAGAAAAATATATGTCAACCTCAGAACTGAACGAGATTCTTAGAGATGAGATTGTGCAATTATTATCTGAAAATACAACACAGGAAACCATTTTTTTTGATATTGACAAAGCAGTTAAAAAACCTTACATAATTCTTATCGTTGGTGTAAATGGAGCCGGTAAAACTACCACAATCGGTAAACTGGCCCATCGATTAAAATCTAATGGTAATAAAGTTGTTTTGGGCGCTGCCGATACTTTCAGAGCAGCAGCTGTTGACCAATTGAAAATATGGGCGGATAGAGTAGGCTGTGATTTTTACTCAAAAGGAATGAACGCAGACCCTGCAGCTGTTGCCTACGAGACCGTAAAATATGCCCTGCAAAACAACTGTGATGTTGCAATTATCGATACCGCCGGTCGATTGCACAACAATAAACAGCTGATGGCAGAATTGGCGAAGATTAGAAATTCCATTACCAAGCAGATTCCTGATGCTCCCCATGAAGTCATGCTCATTCTTGATGGTTCTGTTGGACAAAATGCCTTTTATCAGGCCGAAGAGTTTACAAAAGCTACAAATGTAACTTGTTTGGCAATTACAAAATTAGATGGCACCGCTAAAGGAGGGGTAGTTATTGGTATCAGTGATCAATTTAAAATTCCAATAAAATATATAGGCGTAGGCGAAGGAATCGAGCATTTGCAGGCTTTCGATAAAAGAGAATTTGTGGATTCTTTTTTCAAAGAAAGTTAAAAAGGTTTTTTGATGAGTCTCAAAGCATCTTTAGTTAAACATTGTTTATCCTTTCTAGCTCAAAAAATAGAAACTATCGAGGATACCATTTCTGAGTTAAAACGCTCGGCAGCATCTGAGACCAAAAGCTCTGTTGGTGATAAATACGAAACAGGCAGAGCTATGATTCAGCTTGAAATTGAAAAAAATTTAGGTCAGCTCAAAATTTGGAAATCTCAGTAC
>JBILRK010000536.1:0-2553 GCA_044372705.1 Saprospira sp.
AAGGGAAATTATTGTAGATGGAAGACGTATTCTAGTAGCGGAAAAGGTTTTAGATAAAAAGATGAACTATGATGATGCTGAAAAAGCCTGTGCTCAACTTGGTTCAGGTTGGCGTTTGCCAACAACAAGAGAAGGACAAGAAATATACAAAAAAGGATTAAAAATACATATAAGTATAGAGGGGGTAACTTATTGGTGTAAAATGGAAGAAGATCAAAAACAAGCCTGGAACTCCCGACCTGCTAATAGGAATGTCATTTACTATGTTCTTGCTGTTCGAGATTTATAAAAATTATTCAATTTGATTTTTTATATTGATCATAAAAAAATCAAATTTCTACCTTCCATTCATTGATATTTCTCAATTGACTATCAAAATTTACCCCAATTAAGACGAGTTCTTTCCCGCTTTTTGCATAGCGTTCGGGATATTTTTTTTCGTGAATTTGAGCAAGCGCTATATCGGCACTGCTATCCATTTTAAATTCAAAAATAAGGACCTGATCTTCAGTTTCCAAAACACTGTCAATTCTGCCTTTGTTGGTTAGGAGTTCGGATAAAACCAAATAACCGGAAAGGGTAAGGGTAACATGCACCAGAGAATGATAATAAGCCTCAGTTTTAGAAAACAATTGATAGGGCACTGTTGTAAAAACATGCTTAAAAACCGAAATAACTCTTTCCCAGTTTCTTTCCAGAATACCTAGTTTCAGTTCCACAATAAGTTCTGAACTGATTTGAGAAGGTGTATCCTTCATATATTCTGCCATGAGGTAGGTTACAAAGGATTCCCTAACCTCCTGATTGGGATAACCAAGTGTAAAAATTTCGGTCATATCTACCCTTTGCACAGCTTTAATAGTTAAATAACCTGTTTGGTAAAGCAGCGAAAGTGCATCTAAATTTTGAATATCGGCCGATTGGAACAATAGCTCAGTACTTTTCAGATACTCCAGATTTTCGGGTCTAAAATCATCTTTTACAATAAGTTCAGCAAGAAAAGTGGGGGTGCCGGTAGCATACCAGTAATTTCTAAAACTGCGTTGATTAAAAAGATTAAGTATCGAAAAGGGATTATACAATTTATCGCTCATTTTGGAATCGAAAACAAAGCCATTGTACCAAAATCGAATTTTATCGAGCAGTCGTTCTTTACTGACTTCGAAATGAATGGCTGTTTTCTGAATGTATTCGTCAAAATAATATTCCAGTTCACTCTGTGAATAGCCACAAATTAGAGATGCCTCGGGCATTATCGACAATTCTGATAAATTATTGAGGTCAGAAAAAATGGAAACCTTCCCATATTTTGAAACACCTGTGATGACTACCTTATGCAGATAATGATCGGCTCCCTTAAGAATGCCATAAAAAGACTTGAGTTCTTTGATGTGCTTTTCGGAGATATGGGGTTCATGTATATAATCGGTGATAGGTTTGTCATATTCGTCAACTAGTACCACACATTTTTGATCATTAGCGCCAAGTTTTTCAATTAACTCTAAGAAACAATTTGCAGCGGAGTCTGATAGAAGCTTAATTCCAAAATGAAGGGCATGTTCCTGTATTTGAGATAATAAGCCAATCTGTAAAGTGCTATGTCTTGTATCAATACTGCTCAAATCTATGTGTATAACTGGATATACCTTATCCCAATCCCATTTATCCTCAATCCAAAGCCCCTCGAATAGTTCCTTTTTTCCCTGGTAAAGATACTTTAAGGTTGATAACATTATCGATTTACCAAATCGGCGCGGGCGCGACAGGAAATAAAAGGTTCCTTGTTTGAATAAATTGAAATAAATCTGAGTTTTATCTACATAAAGATAATTATTTGTTCTTAATTTTTCAAAGTCTTGTATACCTATGGGGAGCGCTTTCATGTAATATATGCTTTGTTGACATAAAGGAAAGCAAATATAATATAATTTGACTTAATTCCTGATAAGCTAATTATAAAAGCAATTGTCAAACTTTATCAAAAAGGTTTTTTCAAATGCAGGAATAGTTTAATTTTGCATAATCAGCCAAAAATATCAACGCCTAAATTTGAACCTTTGAGCATTTGGCATCGTCTACATAGGGTTCAGTTTCAACCGGAAATACAGACAAGTAATGAAAGCATCGGAAATAGCAATACTAATAGGAGGAAAAGTAGAAGGTGATCCCAATACAATGGTTTATAAACCTGCAAAAATTGAAGAGGGTGAAGCTGGTGCAATCAGTTTTTTGGCCAATCCAAAATATGAAGAATTTATTTACGATTGCCGCTCATCGGTCATTCTGGTTTCTAATGAATTTCAGCCCAAAAAGCCGATTGATTCTACGCTCATACGTGTCGAAAATGTATATGCTTCTCTCACGGTTCTTCTCGAGAAGTTTGGAGAAATGACAGAGGAAAATACAGAGGACGATGAAGCAGATTTAATTTCACCTTATGCATTCATTCATCCCGATGCTGAAATTGGAGATGCCGTACGTATTGATGCCTTCGCCTATATTGGTAAGGGCGCTAAGATAGCCGATGGGGTGCAGCTTCATACACATGCCTTT
>JBILRK010000537.1:0-2548 GCA_044372705.1 Saprospira sp.
TTTTATTCAATAGCCTCCAATTCTCTGAAATCTACAGGAACAACCTTCGACACGCCTTGTACCATGGTCACGCCGTACATGATATCGACAGCCGACATTGTTTTTTTGTTGTGTGTAACAATGATAAACTGAGAATTTGCCGAGAAATCCTTAATGATATTGTTGAATTTTGCAATATTGGCATCGTCCAAAGGAGCGTCCACTTCATCGAAGATACAGAAAGGTGCAGGTTTTAATAGATAAAGAGAGAAAAGTAGGGCAGTAGCTGTCAATGTTTTTTCACCACCCGATAGCTGATTGATTGATAAAGGTCTTTTCCCTTTTGGTTTTGCAATAATTTCTATTCTCGATTCAAGCGGATTTTGTGGATCTGTCAATAATAAATCGCAGGTGTCGTCTTCTTCAAAGAGGCTTCTGAAAACTTTAATGAAATTTTCTCTGGCTTCGTTGAAAGCTGCCATGAATAGTTCTGTTGCTTTGGCGTCAATTTCGCTGATGGTTTCGAGCAGGGTTTCTTTTGAATTGAGCAGGTCCTGACGTTGCTGAGAGATAAAATCATAACGTTCCTTGGCCTCGTCATAGGCTTCAATAGCCATAGGGTTAACAGCGCCGTACTCGTTTATTTGTCTCCGCATTCGTTCTACCTGTTGCTCCAGTTCATCAGCATCGAGTTCCTGATTTGGCTCCCTGTTCATTAGTTCATTGATATTCAGTTCAAACTCCACCTTTAATCTTTCGCCGATGGTCGAAAATTGGATTTTTATCTCATTGAACTGATTTTCGAGCTGATGCGCCAGTTGAATGGCATTTTGATGATTTTTCTGGCCACGACGCAGTTCATCTTCAAATTGATTGATGGTGCCGCGCACTTTAAAAAATTCTTTTTCAGATTCTCCAAGCAGTGCCTGCATCGCTTTTTTCTCTTCATAGAGTTCCTGCAACTCCTGATCAACTTTAAGAATATCAGTATTTACACCATCCAATTCAGAACCAGAGTTGTAAAGTTGCTGTCGGTCTCTTTCAAGTTGCTGACTTGTTTCCTGATACTGTCTCTCGCAAAATTCCAATTCTTTTTTGATTCCACCCAATTTGTTTTGTTGACGAACCTGTTCGATATGTTTTTGGTTGTAAGCCGATGAGGCCTTTCCCAATTCTTCGCTTACATGTTTAAAGCTGCTGTCTTTCTTATTGAGTTGTTCACTCAATGATTCCTGCTGTTCTTCCAAATGTTCCATATCGCCTTCCAAATCCTTGGTGCGACTGCGCAATAGTTTTATTTGCTCTTCCAGCTGCGTTTTCTGGAGCTGACTTTCATTTTTAAACTGTTCGAAATTCTCAATACGACTTTTAAGTCCGATATTTTTTTCGTTCAACTGTTGCAGTGCCTGTTCTTTTTTCTGAATTTCGGACTGTTTATTAGCATTGCGCAGGTTAGATACTTCCTCTTTGAGCTGAAGTTGCGATTGTTGTAGTTTACTTACTTTTTCCTGCAGTGCTTCAATTTCTTTCTGTAAAAGTTCCAGGTTCTTTTTTCGGCCGATGGTTTTGCCTTCGAAAGCACCTACCGAACCGCCATGCATAGAAATGCCCTTATGTGTAAAGCGCCCATCCTTGCTCAACCAAACAGTTCCTGCTATGTCAATTTCAGCCTCTGCAAGGTCATCAACAATATAAACCTGTCCCAAAAGATACTTTGCAAGCCAATGATATTCATTGTCAAATTCCAAAACTGATAAGGCGGAAATTCCTTTCTTTACTAGGCTTGTTTCCTGTTTAACTGCAGAGGCTAATTTATCCAATAAAAGAAAATTTGCCTTTCCTTTTTTGTTAGCATCGAGCAGTTGAATGGCGGCGGCAGCTTCCTGAACATTTTTTACAACATAAAAACTCAACATGCCTTCCAAATAATTTTCAATGGCAGCACGGTATTCAGGTTGGCAATAAAATAGGTCGGATAGGAGCGGAGCAGATGCTGCCCAGGTTTTATTTTTATTCAAAAATTTAATCGATTCCGGAAAGCCTTCCATGTTATCGACCAAACTTTTCAGGAGTTGATACTCATTCTTTTTGGCATCTAAAATGCGGTTTTGGGCATTTAGCTCCTCTGTGCATTTTTCCAGGGCTTGCTCAGCTTTTTGAAGGTCTGATAGCCTTTTGTCTTCAATGTCTTTTAATGCAGCAATGCTTTTTGATTGGATCTCAATTTCATTGGCCAATTCATTCGAAGCAGATTGTACCGCCTGTATTTCTACAGTCCTTTGTTCCAATCTCTCATTCAGCTGCTGAATCTGACGGCGAAGATTTTCCTGTTGGGAATTGTTTACAGCGATCTGTTTTTCAGCATCTACAATTCTGTTGTTGAGTTGTTTTTGCTGTTGAATGTAATTTTCGAGTTCAGATTTTAGGTCGCCATGTTTTTTTCTAATTTTTTCCAATTCATCAAAGGCTTCCTGCATTTCAGCACTATAAATCTCCAAAATTTCCTCTTCTGCTTTAACTTCATCCTGGAATTTTGAAATATTTTTATCAGTCTCAGCCATTTTCAGAA
>JBILRK010000538.1:0-2545 GCA_044372705.1 Saprospira sp.
AAACTTTTAATATTGGCACATTTGATTGGAGATGGCAGTTACCTAAAGGGACAGCCTTTACGCTACACAACTGCATCCGAATTGCATAGCGCAGCTGTCAAATCTGCCGCAGAAAATGGTTTTGGCGTAAGGGTTAATAGACATGAATCTACCAAAGGTAGTTGGCATCAGTTGGTCTTTAGCGGAAATGGGAACAGGTGGTCTGCGAAAGGCATCAATGCCTGGTTTAAGGCCTTGGGAATTTTCAATCAGCGTTCAAAAGAAAAAATAATACCAAGTCAAATTTTTAGGCTCAAAAATGAAGATTTAGCTTTTTTCCTTCGACATCTATGGGCAACTGATGGGACTATTTTTGTGCCTAAAAAAGACAATAGCACTTCAAAAATAGCTTTCTCAACTAATAGTCCACAATTGGCTGAGGATGTATCTAATCTTTTGCTTCGTTTTGGAATTCATAGCCGAATCAAAAAAATTGAACAGGGAAAAAATTACAATCCTATGTTCAATGTCGAAATATCGGGACTCGAAAATCAGAAATTATTCCTCGATCGTATTGGCGCATTTGGTGAAAAGGTTAAGCAGGCAAATGCCTTGAGCCTTTACCTCCAAAATAAAACAAGCAATACAAATGTTGATACAATTCCCAATAATATTTTTGATAAAGTAAAACTCCTGCTTCGGGAAAAAGGAATTTCACAAAGGAAAATGGCAGAGTTGAGAGGTACATCTTATGGTGGCTCAGCGCATTTTAATTTTGCACCATCCAGAAAAGTACTGGCCGAATATGCAAACATCCTCGAATCGGAGGAATTGAAAAAATGGGCCGAAAGTGATTTGTTCTGGGATGAAGTAATTAACATTCAAAGCCTCGGCGAGGAAACTGTTTATGACCTCACTGTGCCAGAAGAACACAATTGGATTGCAAATGGAATCTTGAGCCATAACTCCGGCGCGATAGAACAGGATGCAGACATTGTTTCCTTCATATATCGTCCCGAATACTATCAGATTTTGGAAGATGAAGATGGCAACTCCCTTAAGGGTATTGGTGAAATTATCATTGCCAAACATCGTAATGGAGCACTGGAGGATGTACGCCTGAAATGGGATGGACAATACGCACTCTTCAGCAATTTGGATGACGATGCCTTCAGGAATTTTAGTCAGGATGATTTCGGAAGTAGTTTCAATAATAGTAATGATCAGACTTTCAATTCAAAACTAAACAATCCCGGAAAGATTGACGATGTCCCCTTTTAATGGGTCATCCTTCCGAAAATTCTAAAATTATTAATTTTGAAAATAATTAATTAGAATTTTAGAAACAGAAATCATATCTTTGCAGGCGTTTCTGAAAAAAACAGGCTATGAAAGCATTAAAATCCTTCAACATTAACTTCGTAGGTTTAAAAGAAGGAAAGCACAAATTTGAATATCATCTCGACAGAAAATTTATCGAATCAATCGAAAATGCGCTGCTTGACGATTTAAATGTTGATGCTGTTTTGATGCTGGACAAACATAACAATTTGCTTGAGCTTAATTTTTCATGGAAAGGAACAGTAGCTGCTGTTTGCGATATTTGCAATGAAAACTTCGATTTACCCATAAAAGGCAAAGAATCAATCATTGTAAAGTTTGTACATGAAATGCCCGAAGATACATTAGATCCCGAAGTGATTTATGTTTTACAGGGTGAAAGCACGATAAATGTAGCAATGCCGCTTTATGAAGCCTTAGTTCTGCAAATACCTTTGAGAAAAGTTCATCCGGACGACAAAGACGGTAATCCAGGTTGTAACCCTGAACTTTTGAACTATCTTGAAGAAATCAGAGGAGATGAAAATGCAGTTGATACAAATGCAACAGATGAAGAAAAGAAGAGCATTTGGGATGAATTGAAAAAATTAAAATAAAGGGTTGAATACCTAGTTTAACATTAAAAATATAAAATCTTAATAATCATGGCACATCCAAAGACCAGAATCTCGAAACAGCGCAAACACAAACGCCGTACACATTATAAAATTGAAGCACCAAACGTTGTAGCCTGCTCAAATTGCGGTTCTCCTAAGTTGACTCACCATATCTGTGGCGAATGCGGATACTATCGCAGCAAACCTTTGATCGCTGTTGCATCTGAAACAGTAGAGTCCAACGAAGAATAATCCATTAGAAAAAATCTAATGATTCTAATATAATCAGCTCCCATGAGTAATCATGTGGAGCTTTTTTAACGTAGCCTACTGATAAAAATACTTAGCACATTCGAAAGTTATTATTCCAAATCCGTCAATGAAATAGTATTCTAAACGTAGAATTACAATTTTTTTCAACAATTAAACACACTTGCGGCTAATTTTCAAAATTTCAAATTTTCATATTCTCAAATTAAATCCTATCTTAGCTCAACTTTAAAAGCTAACTAATCAAATATGAAAAACATCATCTTCTCTCCATCTGCCCCCGCTCCTATTGGGCCTTATAGTCAGGCAGTTGCTGTGAACGGCATGCTTTATGTATCGGGGCAAATTCCCATAGATCA